>DQLO01000355.1 GCA_015660155.1 Verrucomicrobiota bacterium | reverse complement strand
TGCCGGCATTTTCCCTCGAGACCGGCCAGCAACGCGTCCTGCGCGGCGCCAGCGGCACAGGCAAAACCACGCTGCTCAATTGCATCGCCGGCATCCTCAGCCCCACCAGCGGCATCGTGCGGCTCGACGGCCACGACCTCGCCACCGCCAGCGAGCCCCAACGCGATGCCCTGCGCGCGCGCTGCATCGGCTACATTTTTCAGACCTTCAACCTGTTGCAAGGCTACACTTGCATGGAGAATGTTTTGCTCGGGATGAGTTTCGGCCGCGGGCCGGACACCGATGCCGCGCGCGGTTTGCTCGATCGCGTGGGCCTGAGCCATCGGCTGCATCACCGTCCCGGCCAACTTTCCGTGGGCCAACAGCAACGCGTGGCCGTGGCGCGCGCGCTGGCCAATCAACCGCTGCTGGTGCTGGCCGATGAACCCACCGGTAATCTTGACCCCCGCAACGCGCGCGAGGCACTGCAGCTCATCCGCGAAGTGTGCGAGGAAACCAGCGCTGCACTTTTAATTGTGAGCCACGACCCCATCGTGCTCGATCAGTTCGACGACTGCCAGGATTTGGCCGACCTAAACCACGCCGCGCAGGAGGTGGCCGCATGACCTGGTGGATGATTATCCGCAACAGCCTGCGCCAGCACGCGTTGTCCACCGCCATCACCGCGTTGAGCATCGGGCTAGGGTGCGGTTTGCTGATGGCCGTTTGGGTGGTGAACTTCCAATCGCAGCGGGCGTTCAAGAATGTCACCGGCGGCTTCGACGCCATCCTCGGCCCGCGCGGGTCCGAGACGCAATTGGTGCTCAACAGCCTCTTTCACATGGACGCCTCGCCCGGGCTCATCAATCGCGCCGATTACGAGACCTTTCGGAAAAGCTACAAACGCTTTTACCGCAACGCCGTGCCCATCGCCGTGGGCGATAATTTTCGGGGCTACCGGATCGTGGGCACCACGCACGATTTATTTGCCGCCGAGCATTCGCCGGGAGAACCCTACGCGCTGGCGGTGGGCGATTATTTTATTCGCAACGATCAGCAGTGGAACAAGGAAGCCGTGATCGGTGACACGGTGGCGCGTAAACTCGGCTGGCGCGTGAACCAAAAGTTCAGCCCCTACCACGGCCTTAATTTTGCCGAAGGCCAGCAGCCGCATAAGGATCAGTACACCGTGGTGGGCATCCTGCGCCCCACCGGCACGCCCGCCGATCACGTGATTTGGATTCCCATCGAGGGCCTGCAACAAATGGACGGTCACGACTCGCAATACGCCGGCGATGTGAGCGCGGTACTGATTCAAATGAGCACGAACACCACCGCGCGCGCCTTCGGGATGAACAGCCTCGACAGCATTTACAATAAAGGCACCGATCACTTGACCTTCGTGAAATCCACCGCCGACGTCGTGGCGCGGCTGTTCGACCGGCTCGGTTGGGCGGAGAAAGTATTGCGTTGGGTGGCACTGCTCGTGGCCGTGGTGGCGGCGGGCTCCGTGCTGGCAAGTATATATAACACGATGAACGAACGCCGCCGCGAGTTTGCCATCCTGCGCGCGCTTGGCGCGGGGCGGGGCACGGTGTTCGGCGTCATCGTGCTCGAGAGCGCCACCATCGCGGCGCTCGGCGCGGTGATTGGGTTTGCTGTGTACGCCGGAATTATGTTTGCCGCCGAAAGCATTCTGCGAAATGAAATCGGCGTCACGCTCCATCCCTTCGAGCAACACCCCGTGATGGCCATCGTGCCGCTTGGCCTCGTGGCGCTCGGTGCCGTGGTCGGCATCATCCCCGCGCTAAAAGCCTATCGCACCGACGTGGCCGAAAATCTCATCCCGCAAAGTTAAGATGAAAAACTTTTTCTCAATTCTGTTGTTGGCCGCTGCGCTCGGTTGCGGCGACAGCCACGACCACGATCACGAAGGCCACAACCACGGCGATGCCCACGGCCACCAAGCCCCGCACGGCGGGGTGTTGGTGAATGTGGAAAATGAATTTTGCCATCTTGAGTTTGTGCTCGAACCAGGCACAACGCGTTTGCAAATGCACGCCATGCGCTTTCATCCACGCGAAGCGCCGGTGAAATTTTTTATGGAAAAAATCGAAGCCACCGCCAATGCCGGTAACGAGGAAAAAACCATCACCTTCAAACCCACCAAACAGGACGGCGTGACCGCCACCGATCAGCCCACCTCCGTATACGTAGCTGAAATCGATTGGCTAAACGACACCCCCACCTTCACCGGCACCCTCACCGAACTAAAAATCGAAGGTAAAACTTTCACAAAAATAACTTTCAAATTCGCCAAAAAGGAGTAGATTGTCGGTAATGAAACTTTGGCAAGGCATCGGTGTAATGGCGTTGGCGGGATGGGCCGGATGCGGCCAGCAAACGTCGATTCAACAAAACGTGGTCGTGCAGCGTGGCGAAGCGGTGTTGCGCGTAGCGGCCGCGCCGGAGCAACCGTTCATCCAGGAGTTGCCCCAGTCGGCACTGGCCGCCGTCGACAACACCGGACTTCCTCAGCCGCCCGAAGTGGCCAAGCCCGTGGAGCCGCTCATCGCCAAAGTGGAGCCCAAGGAGATTGTCCTCACAGAGCCAGTTGAATCCGCGCAAAAACCCGAGGCCGGCAAGCCCGCGCCGCCGCCGGTGGAACTGGCGCAGCCAGCAATGATCGGCGATTATTCACTCATCAGTTTCGATCGCCTCGCTTCGTTCGCCTACGAGGTGCCCGATGATCCCATCACCGATCCCAAGGCCAAAGCGATCATCGAGAAAAATATCATCCCCAAGTCTGTCACGGATTTTCACAAAAAGAAAATTGCACTAAGAGGCTATATGCTCCCGCTCAAGGTGGAAGGCGGCAAGATCACCGAGATGCTCATCCTGCGTGACCAATCGATGTGCTGCTACGGCACCGTGCCCAGGATCAACGAATGGGTGAGCGTGCGCATGCCCAAGGGCAAAGGCGTGAAGCCGATCATGGATGTGCCCATCACTATTTTCGGAACGCTCAAGGTCGGCGAAGTGCTCGAGAACGGCTACCTCGTCGGCATCTATGAACTAGATGGCGATCGCCTCGGCGGCCCGATTGATTTGTAATTGTTCGAAACAAATACATATCCAACCACAACCCAGAAATAATACCATAAATGAAAAAACAGATAGCTAGTTTGGCAGTCATCTTTTTAGCCGTTTCCTCTTTAGCCTTCTACGGATGCGGGGATCAAAATGAAGGGAATATCGGAGCTGAAGATCCGGAAGATACCGGAGAAGACGTGGGCGGAGACGGCGGTGGAAACGCTGAAGTCGGTGAATCCGGTGGAGAAGATGAATAAGCTAGCTTCCAATCCTCAACCCATAACGATAGACCGGATCAATTGATCCCGCGTGTCTTAAGAATGTGGTGTGAGTTTATCAGCACCTAGGAAAACATCAAAAAAGAAAGCCCCCTCTTTCCGAGGGGGCTTTCTTGATTTTTAGCTGATTATCTACAAGCGACTATCGCTGGGTAGGCCGCATAATACCGAGCGTTTGTTGTGTAAGAGTACCACCATTGGATTCGGCATGACCCTTGACTGCTGAACCAAGCTCCGCGCTGGAGCTCTGTTTTATGCTTCCATCAGTCAACGCGTAGGTGCCTTGGTCAGCACTTAAGCCGCCCATGGTGAACTTCCCGTAGTTATCCGGCGGGTTCCAGCCGTTTTTCACGTTCTTCATAGTGATGGCCTCTCTTGGATCCATCCACTTGCCGGAACTTGAGTGGCCCAAGGATGTGTGCATGTGGTCTCTGCTTCCCACATTTTGCCAGTTTTGGGCGGCACCGGAGAAGTACCTTCCCCACTGGTTCGAACCGGGTTCCTGGACTCGCTTGTTGTTCTTGCGCCGGCAATCGCCGTCCACATTGCGGGTCAGGAGGAGTATGGATGATGGACACAGCAGGTCAGAACCCAAGCCAATGGCATAGCTTTGGGCCCGGTGATTGAAGTGACTGTCATTCCGACCATTCCAGGCTTTAATGCCCCAACCAG
>DQLO01000353.1 GCA_015660155.1 Verrucomicrobiota bacterium | reverse complement strand
GGTGGAGGTCCCACCCACATGGACACCTTTGACCTTAAGCCAGACGCACCTGATACGCACCGCGGTGAGTTTAAGGAGATTAAGACCAACGTGCCGGGCGTACGCTTTTGCGAGCATCTGCCCAAGCTTGCCAAGGTGGCTGACAAGTTCGCCATCCTGCGCGGAGTCAGTCACACGCTGGCGGCTCACGGGCTGGGCACCCAGTACCTCATGACCGGCAATCGTCCTCTCCCCAGCCTTCGCTACCCCAGTTATGGATCTGTGGTCAGTAAAGAGATTGGCGGCACCAAGGATTTGCCTGCCTTTGTCGCAGTGCCTAAGCAGGGTAATTATCCGACCGGTTTCCTGGGTGTGGAATACGGCCCATTTGAAACAGGAAAAACGCCAATAGCGGGTCAGGCAATGCAGGTGCGTGGCCTCGCATTGCGCGGTATCACTCTGGATGACGTGGATCGCCGCAAGGACATGATTGCCAAGTATGATCAGGCCTTCGGAGGCTTTGCCAAGGAAGACAAGATTTTGGCCGGCATGGATGAATTCAGCGCCAAGGCTTACCAAATGATGCGCAGCACCAAGGCCCGTGAAGCATTTGATTTAACCAAGGAAAGTGCGGGAATTACCCGTATGTTCGATGATCAATCTTTCTCGCAAAGCTGTTTATTGGCCACACGATTAGTTCAGTCTGGCGTGAAATTTGTGACGCTCAACTTGGGTGGTTGGGATACTCACGCTGATAACTTTAATAAGCTCAAAAACACCAATCTCCCTGCCCTCGACGCTGGGTTGAGTGGACTCTTCAGTTCTCTTGAAGAGAAGGGTCTGCTTGAAAGTACGGCGGTATTTGTGACGGGCGAATTTGGCCGCACACCGAAGATCAATGCCCGCACCGGGCGCGATCATTATCCGCGCGCGATGTTCTGCCTGATGGCCGGCGGCGGAATGAAAGGCGGCCAGGTTATCGGCGCGTCCGATGCCAAAGGCGAAGGCCCGAAGGACAAAGCCATCACCCCCGACGACGTGGCGGCGAGCTTCATGCACTCTCTGGGTATCGACCACACCAAGGAATACCACACCCCTTCCGGTCGCCCCGTAATGATCGTACGTAACGGCACTGTCATTCCGGAGTTGTTCTAGGGATAAAATATTCACCTCAACCCCGCGGGCAACCGCGGGGTTTTTTGTGAGAACCGCCAAGACGCCAAGAAAAATAGAACTTGGCGTCTTGGCGACTTGGGGGTTCAATTAGATTTTCACCGATGGCTGACGAAAAACAATCTGAACCTGAGAAGGCAAAACCGGCTGAGGCAGCGGAGCCCAAGCCGGTGGAGGAGATGAGTGAAGAGGAGCAACTGGCGGCCTACGAGGAGGAAATGAAAAATTCCGATTGGGGGCACCAGCCTTGTTAGAGATTGTAGCCCGGACCACCGGCCCGGGCTACAGGGTGACATGAAGTAGTTTTCCCGCCTTCAATTTTCCTATTATCCTGTCTTTAAAACTTGGCGGCTTTGCGCCTTGGCGGTTTAAAAAATCCCTACCTTAAATCGAAGGCTTTGCGTTGGATGGTGGCGTGGTGAGTTTTGAGGGATTTGGCGATGGTGGCGCGGTTGAGGTCTTTGCGGAAGGCGATGGAGGATTCGGATTTCAGGTCACGGATGACGTAGCAGTAGGTGTTGTTGGCCATCATGCCGAGGAGCTCGCCTTTTTGGCTGAGGACGAGGTCGCCTTTGCTGGGGTTGAAGCTGCGGCTGAAGATTCCGCCAGCGAAGGGTTTATCCATCTTCACGTAGCCTTTGTGGGCGGGGTTAAATTTGAATTCAACTTCGCCGTATGATTTGCCGTCGCGGCTGATGACGAAGGCCTTTGGGAACTTGTAGGGTTCAGCAGCGATTTGATAAGGCCGAATGCCGCGGCTGGCGGCTTGGGAGACGCTCATTAGGGGCGAGGCGAGGACGCGCGGGTCGTCTTTGAGGAATTGTGCGAAGGGGAGGTTGTAGACAATGGGTTTGGGTTTGCCGGCTTCAGGGGTGCTGAGGGTCGGTTCCACGCGGCTGATGCCCATGGCCTTGGGGCCGACGGGGAACGGAGTGTCGCTGGTGTGCAACAGGGCATAAACATAGTTTCCCTGCTCAATGAGGATGGTGTCGGTGCGGGTGGTGGTGCGGCCGGACTTGAGCCAAACTTTTACGCCTCGGCTGCGGAATTGCTGGAACAGGATGTTGGCGTTGATGGGGGTGTTGTTGACGATGGTTTTGACGGAGTGCTCGAGTTCGTGGACGTCGCCTCCCAGTTTATCCACGAATTCCTTGGCCACTTTGGCGGTTGTCTCGGCGACCTTTAGATCGGTTTGGGTTTCCGCCAATTCGGCGGTCACGGTTTCCACCTTTTGCTCGGCGGTTTGAGCGCGAGTGTTGGCCTTGGTGGTTTGTTGCTGGGCGGCGTTGGCGATTTCGGTGGCCTTGGCCATAGCGACATTGGCATCATTGGCGCGGGTGTTGGCATCGTTGGCGCGGTTGCGTTCTTTGTCGGCGCGGGTGGTGGCGACGGAGGCGCGGGTGCGTTCTTTGTCGGCGCGGGTGTTGGCGGCGGCGATGCCTTGGTCGGCGCGGTTGCGTTCGTTGGTGGCGCGGGCGTTAGCGGCGTTGAGGGCTTGCTCGGCGCGTTTCTGGGCTTCGGTGGCGTTTGTTTTGGCGGCGTTGAGATTGATTTCGAGAGTGTTAATGTCGCCTTGCAGCTTGGCGGCTTGGGCTTCTAGTTTTTTGCGTTCTTCCTCAAGTTTCTTTTTTTCTTCCTCGCTGAGGTTGACCTGTTGGGTGCGGTTCTTGAGTTGTTCGAGGGCGATGCGGTTGGCGTTTTGGGCGGCGGCTTTGGCGGCTTCTTCTTCCTGGGCTTTGCGATACCAACCGATGGCTTTTTGCTCAGCTTCATCAATTTTTTTGGCGCTGGCTTGTTGGCTCTCGGTGGCGGTGTTGGAGAGGTTGATGTAGGCGCGTTTTTGCTCGTCGAGTTCGGCGGCGGATTGTTTGAATTTGAGGCGCACGAGTTCGAGGTCGCGCTGGGGATCGCCCATGCCGGCTCCGGTGGATTGGGTGCCGCCGGCGCCGGGATTTTCTTTGGCATCCTTTTCCAGCTCATCCCACGCGGTGAAGTGGATGAGGTTGAGCAGCAGAAAATCGCAGATGATGAGCAGGAGTGTTTTATTCATAACAGGGGGTTAGTGGGTTTGGGTGCCGGGGGTGGCTTCGGCTTCCATAATGAGTTGCTGGCGGGCGCCGCGGACGTGATGGATTTTGACGAGCGCCACGCACAGGATGCCAAAGATGTTGGAGGCGTAGGCGACGGATAGGCTGATGCCAAACTGGGGCAAGAGCATTTTGATGGCGAGAGTGAGGGCGGTGCCGGCGATGCCGATGTAGAGGCCCATGTCGAAGAGGTTGTCTTCGTTTTCCAGGAGCCGCAGCTTGAGCAGGGGATCGCCCGCGCCGTGGCGGACTTCCTCCACCTTGGATTTGCAGGTGAGGTAGACAAAGATTTGGATCGCGGCAAAGGCGACGAAGAGGATGGTGTTGAGGACGATGTTCGTGGTGGCGAGCATGGCGTTGTTGGTTTCCGGGGTTGGGGTTGGGTTTTCGTCCTCACTGAGGACGGGTAAATTGATGGACACAGTGTACTCGGAGGATTGTGCGGGTTGGAGAAAGATCGGCTCGCCGAGGGCCACGAGGGCGAGGAACAGGGCGCAGGCCATGGCGCGGCGGCGCAGGATGAAGTCGCGCACGGCGTTGGCGCCGGTGGCACTGACGGTGAAAAAGCTGTTCCACGCGCGCATGAGGATGATGCAGCCGAGGCCGAGCAACAGGAATTTTACAAAGAGCGCCCAGCTAGGATGGCGCAGGCTGAAGGCGGCGGCGGAATCGAGGCCCAGCCCGGCGCGATCGCTCACGGGCAGTTGTTGGGCAAGCACCAGTTTCATGGCGCCGCGCCCTTGGCGCATGGCATCCTGCAGCCAGCGTGTGCCGGGCCGGCCGTGGCTCATGAGGTAGCGGGTGACGGCCTCGGGCTGGCCGCTCCAAACGGAGGCGGCGTACACGGCGGGGAACTCGGTGAACTCCAGCGGGATGAAGGGCAGCGCGGTCCATTCTTCGCGGGTGAGTTCGCCGTTGCCATCGGCGTCCCATCGGATGGGCTGGCCTTGAGCGTTGCGTTCCACGGTGTGCCCAAAGAGATGGTGGAAGGGCGTGCCGATTAGCTCGTCAGCGATGATGAGGTCATCGCTTTTTCCATTTTCATCCACTTCATTAAATGTATCGAAAGGCGGCACCAGCGTTTGGAGTTTGGCGATTTTTGCCAAACGCATGAGGGTGAGAGGGCTTTCGGTGTGGCGCATCAAGCGGCCCAATTGCGGCTCGGTGAGTCGGCTGGCCAACAGGGAAAAGGCGTGCATGGCTTCGCGCAGTTCATCGGCGTTAGCCTCCTGCCCGAGGCGGTGGAGTTGCAGGTTGAGATCCTGATGGAACTGGCCGTTGGCCTGGAGGCGTGCGGCCAAAGTGATGGCGGCGGCGTAGTTGGGGGCTTGGCTTTTCAGGGCCAGCAATCGTTTCACCAATTCGCTTTGGCTGCTGGGATGGTTCGCAATCTCGCGTTGGCGGGCGGGGGCAAAGTAGGAATCCAGCGCCGGGGCGATTGGGAGGGGGCTGAGTTTTTCCGGCAAGGGCGCGGGTTGCTCCAGTTGCTTCGCTGCGAGGTCGAGCAGTGGAGCGGCGCTTAAAGGGTCGGTGCCTGCACCGAGATGATCGCGGAATTCCTCCAAGGTTTGCCCTTCCACCACCGATGCCTGCGCCAATGCGTCGGTGTGCAGCGTGCGGTACTGCGCGGGGAACAGCCAGCCCACCATTAGAAACGCTACCGCCAACACCCCGTGGATGATGAGGTGGTGCAACAGATATGGTTTGTCCGTATCGTTCGACTTCAACATGGGTTACTCCTTGGTCGGCTCACGACAGGTCGTGTGCCTGCAACCTATTTTATAGACGCAGCGTTCTCGTGCAATGTTCAACGCTCACAAGTGAAGGGGAATTATCCACTGTTGTGAATAAAAAAGAGCGGGTTAGGAGAATTAATTTAACGCGCCGTCTACCCTTCATCACGTTCTTCGGCCTTGCGCTCTGGGAGGCGCGCAATTTTAAGGTAAAGAAGTTTTACCGCGGGATTAAGGGTTTCCAGTACCGCCGGGCATACCAGTAACCCCGAAAGACACAGGTGCTCATTGGGAGCATGCTTTCTGTTAGGCCCGGCTTTACCCGATTTCCCTTTTCATACGGGGCAAATGCGCCATTCTGGCGTCCAATCCTGTTATGAAAACGACTCTCCTAATTCTTCTCACTGTTGCATTTAACATCGCCGCGCAAGAGCGCCCACCCATCCAAATCCTGCCCGGCCTCGCCCCGCCCCCCATCCCCGTGCCCGTGGAACCCAGAGAAATTTTCCCCGAAGATATGGAGCCCCCGGATGGCCAAATTTTTCCCGGCGAAATGTTTATGCCAGACATGCCCGGGCGCTTCCAAATCATCTCCGCCCAAATCCAGCAAAACGGCAAAGCCGTGCCCATCGTGCTCAAGCTCGACACCCAAACCGGCCAAGTGTGGCAAATGAAATCCATCACCGCCACCGTCATTCACAACGGAAAACCCAAACCCTTCACTCGTTTTGTTTTTGAACCCGTCGATCCGGGCGACCACCCGCAACCCCTGCCCAATGCCGAACCCCGCAGAGCCCCCGGGCGGCCCGGCGGTGTGGGGGGTGGGTTTGCCCCCGATCCCTCCCAACCCAATGTGACTCGCGCGCACCCCCAACCCAACGTGGCCCCGCGCCGCCCCCGCCGATGAATACCATTCTCTCCGTTACCCTCCTCGCGCTGGCGATTCAGCTTCCCGCAGCGGAGTCCGCCAAAGTCACCGGCACCATCCTCACCCCCAAAACCGTAAAAGCCTACGGTGGATTGGAATTGGAAATCAGGCTGTACGAATTCCACCCCTTCATCGCCGACAAACCCGCTGATCTCGTGGGCAAGTTTAACGTAAAAAAATACGCCCACAAAGCCGGCGACGAAACCAAAACCAAATTCATCGTGGGCGATGCCAGCACCATCAAGCCCGGCATGTCTTACTATATCACCTGCTTCGTCCTCGACGCCAAAGGCAAACGCCAGCTCATGGGCGAGAAAGATGGCAAACGCGGCCTCTGCAAAGTTCTCACCGGCGGCAATCCCCAAAAAGTAACCCTAATCCTTCGCGACCTGCGAAAATAGGCCTGCTTGCCTCGTTCATCGGGCGCAGTTAGAGTCAGTGCCCATGCAGACACGTGTTCTTGGTAACTCCGATTTAGAATTAACTCCCGTTGGCTTCGGCACCTGGGCCATTGGTGGGGATGACTGGGGGATGGGTTGGGGGCCTCAGGATGAGGCTGATTCAGTAGCCGCAATTCTGGAGGGACTTGAGGCGGGCATCAACTGGATTGATACCGCACACGCTTACGGCTTTGGCGTGTCTGAGGAAGTGGTCGGCAAAGCCGTCAAAGAATGGGGTCGCCCCGTCATCCTTGCCACCAAGTGTGGCGTACTCCCCAACGCCGATCGCACCCCCAATCGCTTCACCTCCCGCGCCACCATTCTTGAGGAGATCGAAGGTTCATTGAAGCGCCTGCAGACTGACTGCATTGACCTTTACCAACTCCATTGGCCAGAGCCCGATGAAGGCGTGGGGGAAGCCTGGCAGACGCTGCTAGACCTGAAAGAACAGGGTAAAATCCGCTGGCCCGGAGTGAGCAATTACTCAGTGGATCAGCTCGGCCGTGCTTCGGCGCTTGGCCCGGTTTCCTCACTGCAGCCCCGCTACAGTTTGCTTAACCGGCAGCTTGAAACAGAAGGTCAGCTTGATTGGTGTGGGCAGAATAATTGCGGCATTGTCTGCTATAGCCCCATGGAGAGCGGATTACTCACTGGCAAGGTGAATGAAGAATGGATCTCCAACCTCGCTGATACCGATTGGCGCAAGCACAAGCCGGATCATCCGGTCGCTTCCCTGCTTCATCCACCCAAGCAGGAGCCTTTTTTGAAACTGGTGAATGCATTGGGTGAAATTGCCGCGGGAAGCGGGCACACGGTGGGCCAACTGGCCGTGGCATGGACCCTGCGCCGAGCTGAAGTGACCAGTGCCATTGTGGGAGCGCGACGAACCGGCCAGATTGCTGAAACGGTGAAGGCCGGCGACTGGCAATTGAGTGGGGAGGAACTGCAGGCAATCGAGTCAGCCCATGCGGAGTTCACCGAGGCAGTAGGTTAAGGAAAAGATATGAAACAGATTCTATTGATGATTGCGGTGGTGGCGTTGGTGGCGTTGGTGGCGTTGGTGGCGTTGGTGGCGTTGGTGGGG
>DQLO01000205.1 GCA_015660155.1 Verrucomicrobiota bacterium | reverse complement strand
GAATTGGGCGCAGGTTTTTGTTTACATTTTGGGGTGACTTGTTCACCTTTCCTGCGTCTTTTGAGGGCGAACCTCTTTGGATCGACTGTAAATTTCATGGAAAAAAATCGCAAATACGTTCGGAACAATGTGCACTGGGGGAATGTCATTGCACTGATGGGTACGCTGGCGATCACGGTGTTCGCGCTGCCGGTTTTCATTTGGCAGTACGGCGCGCAGATCAACTGGTGGGTGCACGGCAGCCTCTTTGTGGTGCTCTACATTTTTTCGGGGATGGGCATCACGTTTGGCTATCATCGGCTGTTGGCGCATTTGTCGTTCAAAGTGCGTTGGCCCGTGAAGATGGCGGCGTTGCTCGGCGGCGCCACGGCGATGCAGGATTCCGCACTCAACTGGTGCTCCGATCATCGGCGGCATCACAAGCACGTCGATCACGAAGCGGATCCGTACAACATCAAAAAAGGATTTTGGCACGCGCACATCGGCTGGATTATGTTCAAGCCCAAGACCGATCCGCCGATGGAAAACGTCAAGGATTTGGCCAACGATCCCATGGTGATGTGGCAGCATCGTTGGTGGATTCACTTGGGTATTCTCATTGGGTTTGGTTTGCCGATGCTCATCGGCGGTCTCATTGAAGGCCCCGTGGGCGTGCTGGCCGGATTTCTGATTGGCGGCTGCGCGCGTTTGGTGGCGATGCATCACGGCACATTTTTCATCAACAGCCTCTGCCATTACATCGGCACACAACCCTATTCCTCCAGCCACACGGCGAAAGATTCCTGGATCACGGCCATCTTTACCTTTGGCGAGGGCTACCATAATTTCCATCACGAGTTTCAGCACGACTATCGCAACGGCGTGAAGCCGTGGCAATTCGATCCCACCAAATGGTCCGCGTGGCTGCTCACCAAAATCGGAATGGCATCGAACTTACGGCGCGTGCCCAATGAGAAAATTATGCTCGCGGAGATCAGCCAGAAAAACAAAATGCTGGCCCAGCAACTTTCCAGTGCGGTGCAGCCCGTTTGCGAAAAAGCCCAGGCCCTCTTTGCCGAGGCCGGCGAGAAACTGCAAGCCGCCGCCGAAGCGTGGGAATTGGCCAAAGGCGATTACGGCAAGGCCGCCCAGAAAAAACTCGATCTCACCAAAGAACAACTCGCCGAAGTGCGCGCCCAAATGGAAGCCTCCGTCGCCGAGCTGCGCGAGGCCATCCAACAATGGCACGCGGCGCACCAGCAACTCGCCGTGCAGTTGGCGTAGTTACATGAACACTTCCTTGGTGTGGACGGCTTCGTCCGGTAGCCAGCCTTTTTTGCCCGCTTCCTGAAGCATGCTTTTTGTCCCTTGGTGGGTGTAAAACCACACACTGCTGGGGCTGACGTGGGTGTTCCAGTGTTTCTGGAAGAGAAGTGCGCGGTTCTTGTTACGCGCGAGCACCTTGGGCACGGCGTGCACCTTCACCACTTCGCGCCGGCGCTTGGTGACTTGGGTGCGCTTCTCGATGAACCGTGAAAGGAATTCGGGCGTTTTCTCCAGCATCCACGTGCCTTTGAAGCGGCTCTCGGAGTATTCAAAATCCTCTTGGCGCTGGATGACATAGCGGGCGTCTTTCACGGGCCCGAACACATCGGCCATGGCTTGGGCGAACAGGCGGCTGTCGCCCTCGTTGGCGTTTTCGAGAAAAATGCGCACGTAGCCGCCGGTGCGTTCGGCAACGTGGATGTTCTTTTCCGCCTCGGACAAGCTCATGGATTCCAGCAACTCCGCCTCGGACAGGCCGCTAATCACCGCGCGGCCAATGGCTTGGGTGAGGGTGCCCTCGGTCCATTCCTGGCTGAGGAGTGAAAGCGCCTTGAACCCCCTGCCAACCCCGGCTTTTTTCTCTACCGCTTGGATGGGTTCGGGGTGGTACGGCTCGCCGATTTTCCACAGGCTGCGGAAGTGCGGTCGCTGGTCCACGCGCTCGAGCATGTCGCGGTTCAGCTCCACCATGTTTTCCTCCACGCCCTCGGGTTTTATTTCCGTGAACGCCGCGTGCACGTGCCCTACGCCTTTCTCAATACAACCGTCGTCGGTCACCCCGAAGAGATGTTTGTGCTTTTTGCGAAACCGATGGTAATCGTCGAGGCCCTTCTTGAACTCCGGTGCGATGCAAACGACGTCCCAGTTGTTGGCCAGCTTTTCGGGCACGTCCGGATCCAGCCGGAATGATCGCCCGCGCAATTGGTTGATGGTCATCGAGGTAGTCACGCAGGTGAGGTCGACTAGCACGTTGAGCTTGTTGGCGTCCCAGCCCTCTCCGAGCAACCCGCGTGTGCCCACGAGACAGCGGGTGATGCCCTGTTGAAACAGCTCGGTGATCATCTCCACGTACACGCGCGGACACCAGTCGCCACCCTTGCCGGACAAAATGTGAAAGCCTTCGAGCTCGTGCCATACAAAGTCCACGGAAAACTTGTTGGCCGAAAGCCATTGCACCGCGGCGCTCTCCAGCTTCGGCCGCAGATCGTCATCCACCAGCACGGTGGAGCCGGTTATCAGCACCGGATCAAGCGCGTCGGTGGCCTCGTCGGTTAAAAGTTCCCTGAAGGCTGCAATGGCGCCGCCCGCTTCGTCATCGAGCACATCAGTTAACTCGGCGCTCACAGCGGAGGTCTTTTCGTAATCACATATCACCACCGCGCGAATGGCGTCCCCCAACACGGATTGTTCGCGCTGGAGGATGGGGATCAGGGCGCGGGCCTTGGCGCGCGAGTAGGCCAGGATGCGCGACACCGGCGAGGCGCATTGTTGTGTGCCGGTCTCGGTGATTTGCGTGCCCAGCAGCCGCAGGCGATGAATCGCGTGCTTGGCTAGTATCTGATCCGCCCGGTTGCTCGATCGCCGCAAGCCATGGCGGATGTACCATGTGAGTATGGGTAACAGCCGGGACAGCGGATCGGCCCAGTAAATTTTATCTAGGAGATCTAGCGTCAATTCCGGTACTCCATCAGGAAGGGCAACACCACGTTCATCAAGCAAGATTCTCCCCGCCGTGGCAAATGACGAGGCGCGCTCCTCGAATTCATCCCACGTGTTCGCCTTCATGATGATGAGGTCGCGCTCGGCCAAAACGCGGCGCGTGTAGCCCACCATACTCTCACGCACCGGCTCGCCGTCGTCGCCCAAGGGAGGGTTGCACAAGTCCTCCACCAACTGATCGAACGCCTCGGAAGTTTGCGTGATGTACTTCAGCTCATTGCCCAGTGGCCGCACGAAATAGGCGAGATCCTGATACGGCGCGAGAAAACCATCCTTCACCACCGCCGGCACCGGCACCTCGTAATCCACCGGGCCGAAATAAGCGCGGTAACGCTTGGCATCCTCTGTATCCTTCTGCGCGTCCTCCGGTGGCGTGGCCGTCAGCCCCAGCACAATGGGGTTGCCGAGAAACTCATCGGTTGCCGCCAACACCCGGCCCCAATGGTTCATGAGGTGGTGGCATTCATCGAGAATCACCAGCCCTAGCCCATTGTCGCGCATGCGCTTGAGCGTGGCCAGCGCGGACGCGTGCAGCAACTTCATCGTGTCACCCCCCAGCGAAACCTCGTCGCGCACTTTTTTCCGAAAGAAACTGAGGCGGTTCTGGTAGTAATCCTGATTTTGGGATTGCAAGCTCTCGATCCACACCTGCGCCTCCGCCGGATCACTTGCTTGGCCCTTCTCGATGAGATGATCTACCCAATTAAAAATGGCAACAGTGTCCAGCGTGTCATCGCCGCGCGATGGGAGGGTTACCGATTGATACGTCAGCGAAGTCAGCAATGCCGGTTGTTCCGGATCGGTGCTGATCCAATGCGTTGGAATTTTTTCGCCATCGGCAGTGAACAAATCCGTCCGCGCCGTCCATTGCGACTGGATGGCCGAGTTCGGCGAGAGCACCAGCGTCGGCACCCGAATCATCTCTGCCCACAGGTAAAGCCCGGTGACCGTCTTGCCGGAGCCGGGCGGCGCCACAATGTGCAGCTTGCGCTCGCCTGCCGCAAGCTGCGTGCGCGTAATCTTCACCACATCCGCTTGAGACGGTCGCAGCTCACCATTAAATTTGATGTCTGGAAACATACTACTCAGGCGCGTGGGTGGGGTTAATTTATATACTGCGAGCAAATAAACCAACTCAAATAGAAAGCCAAAATCATTGCGGCCCTATTTCTTCTTGGGCTTCTTTTTGCCGCGATTGAGGTGGTCGAGGATGCGTTGGAGATCGAACTTGCCACCGTAGTTGTCGCGTAATTCATCGCAGCGCTTGCGGGCGGTGGCGAGTTGCTTGGCGTACTTTG
>DQLO01000214.1 GCA_015660155.1 Verrucomicrobiota bacterium | reverse complement strand
TTAATAATCGCCGGCAACCTGAACGCCGCCGACCTCCGCGTGAAAGGCGGCTTCCTGCCCGGCGGCATCATTGACGACCGCAAGTTGCTCTCTGAAATCAACCTCAAAACAATCGAGCTTCGCGATGCCAAGGATGGTGCCGTCAAGTCCGCCGAATTGCTCAAGCAACTCAAGAAACTGGATCGCAAAAAGTGCGGCATCCAACTCGCCACCGCCGGCAAGCAACGCCTTACCGCCGCCGAAACCGCCGCGCGCGCGCGCAAAGGCGTGCTCGTCGTCTCCGGCCTTTACAAATGCAAGCGCTGCCCCAAGTGGCACAGCGGCGCCGCCAGCGGTTTTATGCTCACCGCAGACGGCGTGTTTTGCACCAGCTACCACGTGGTCGATAATCCCGATAACGACATCCTCGTCATCATGACCGGCGACGGACGCATCGCCCCCGTGGTCGAAGTGCTCGCCGCCGACAAGACCGCCGACATCGTAATCCTCCGCGCCAAAGGCAAAGGCTTCACCGCCCTGCCTGTCTCCACCGAGGCCCCGCTCGGCGGCAAGGTGCGCGTGTTCAGCCATCCTGACCGCAAATTTTATGTGCTCAGCGAAGGCATCATCTCGCGCAAGTTTTTGGACAGCACCCGCAACGGCGGCCGCCGCCAAATGCTTTCCATCACCGCCGACTTCGCCAAAGGCTCCAGCGGCGCGCCCGTGTTCAACGAATTCGGCGCCGTCATCGGCAGCGTGAACAACACTCAAAGCACCTATTACAGCGTGAAAAACGGCGTGAAAGACAACCTGCAAATGGTCTTCAAAAACACCGTCTCCATGCAGCACCTCTTGAATTTGATACAACCGAAAAAGAAATGAAAACCGTTAAAGAAATCGAAGCAGCCATCAAAGTCCTCCCGCGCGAGGAATTCATGGCCCTCGCCAACATCATCGCCGCCCACCAAGCCTCGCTCTGGGAGGAAGAAGACGACACCGATACCGACAACGCCGACTCACTGGAATTCCTCTACGAAGGCGAAGAAGAAACCAACGAAGAACCCGAGCTGGAGTACGCGGAATTTTAGGAATCTCCGCAACTGATATTTTAGAGGATTGAGTCCAATCTGTTTTCACGCCGGAGGCGTGGCAGCCATTAGCCGGTGGTCGAGCGCAGCGACACCACCGGTTGCGATGCGAAAATGGAAATGCACCCTGAAGGGGTGCCACCCCGTTGGGGTGGAATTGTAAACTTCGCGAATAACCCACCTCGGATCACTGATTACGATTCCCCAACCGCTTTTCTCTTGTCCCCACCGAGCTGCTCGGCGTTAATGCGCGCCGATGAGCATCTTGGATGAACTGCAGTGGCGCGAGCTAATCAACGACTGCACCGATACCGAGGCCCTAACCGAACGCCTCGGCAATGGGCCGACTGTGCTCTATTGCGGGTTCGATCCCACCGCCGACAGCCTCCACGTCGGCAACCTCGTGCCGTTGATTGCGTTGCGACGCTTTCAAAATCTGGGTCACATCCCCATCGCACTCGCCGGCGGGGCCACGGGTGCCATTGGCGATCCCAGCGGCAAATCCGCCGAACGCAATTTGCTCACGCCCGAATTGCTCGCCGCCAACATCGCTACGGTGAAAACGCAGCTCACAAAGCTCCTCGATTTTGAATCCACCGAAAACCCCGCCCAACTGCTCGACAACGCCGACTGGACGCGCGCCGTCACGCTGCTCGATTTCCTGCGCGACATCGGCAAGCACTTCACCGTCAACACAATGGTCGCCAAGGAAAGCGTCCGCGCGCGAATGGAAGACCGTGACGTCGGCATCAGTTACACCGAATTTTCGTACATGCTTTTGCAGGCGTTTGATTTTTATCATCTCAAACAAGCGCATGACTGCGACCTGCAAATCGGCGGCAGCGATCAATGGGGCAACATCACCGCCGGCATCGAGCTCACCCGCCGCAAACTTTCCAAGACCGTTTACGGCCTCACGCTGCCGCTCATCACCAACGCCGACGGCAGCAAGTTCGGCAAGACCGAAGCCGGCGCCGTGTGGCTTGATCCTGCCCGCACAAGCGTTTACAAATTTTACCAATTCTGGATTCGTACCGACGACCGTGATGCGGTGAATTACTTGAAATATTTCACCTTCCTCCCCAAGGAAGAAATCGAGTCGCTCCAAAAACAACACGAAGAAAACCCCGGCGCCCGCGCCGCCCACACCGCGCTCGCCATTGCGATGACCCATCTCATCCACGGCGAAGCCGCCACCGAAGAAGCGCAGCAAGCCAGCAAAATCCTGTTCGGCGGCGGCCTCGAAGGCATCGCCGAAAGCACCTTCAACGAAATTGTCGGCGAAGTCCCCACAGTCGAAATCGAAAAATCCAAACTCGAAGGCGACGGTCTCCCCATCCTCGAGCTATTCGTCACCGCCAGTCTCTGCCCCTCTAACGGCCAAGCCCGCAAAGACCTCCAAGGCGGCGGCCTCAATTTAAACAACGAACGCCAATCCGATCCCCAACACAAAGTCACCCCCGACGCCCTCCTTTTCGGCAAACATCTGCTGCTGCGAAAAGGGAAACGGAATTATACCGTCGTCACCACCAAGTAATTTAGTTTACCACCACCCCAACCATTTCCAATACGGCAACCCCACGCCGAGCCAAACCGCGAGGTGGAAAATCGAAACCACCAGCCCCACCTTAAACCATCGGCCCACCGGTACGTAGCCGAAGCCAGAATAAATGACCACCGGCCCTGTGGAATAATTGGTGAGGCAACCGCACAGGTTTGAGAAATACGCGAGCAACGCCACCATCAACATCCCCGGCACACCCAGCGCCAGCGCCACGGCGAGGAACGCCGCCACCATCGCCGTGATGTGGCCCGTCAACATCGAGAAGCCGTACATCGAATAAAAATAAACCAACGCCAACACCACCGCCGTGGCCAGCATCCCCATCCCTGCCGCTTGCACTTGGCCCTGCATCGCGGCGGCGAACCACGCGATGAAGCCCGTCGCTTTCAGCGCACCCGCCATCGAAACCATCCCGCCCAGCCACACAAAGGCGTCCCACGCCTCGCGATTGCCCGTTATGTCCTCCCATTTCTCCGCGCCGCTCAGCAGCAAAATCAAAACGCCCATCAACGCCACCACGCCCGTGTGCATCCCGTGCAGCCACTTGCTTGTGGCCCATAGCGCCAACAACAGCACGAACACGCCGAGCATAATTTTCTCATTGCGCGACCACGCACCCATCGCGCGCAACTGTTCGCGGGCACTGTCGCGCGCCGCACTGGCATCCTGCATTTTCGGCCGGAGCAGTTTGTGCAAAAACCACGGCATCAAAAGCAGACACGCGAGGCCCGGCACAATGCTGCCCTTGAGCCAAGTCATCCAGCCAAACTCAAACCCCGCGTCCGAGGCCGCCGCGCTCACCAAACCGTTCGCTGCCATTCCTGTGAGAAACATCGCCGCCGTGATGAGGTTCACGTGCGCGCCGTTGAGCATCAAATATTCGCCCGCGAGGCGCGGTTGATTTTCCGGAGTAGACCCCAGCGCGCGGGAAAGCGAATTCACAATCGGCGCCATCACGCCGCCACCGCGCGCGGTGTTCGAGGGAATCGCCGGGCCCAAAATCAACTCCGCCAACGCGGTTGCGTAGCCGAGCCCCAGTGTGGTTTTGCCGAACTTCACCACGCACCCCAACGCAATCCGCCGACCCAACCCCGTACGAATCATCGCGCCAGCAATAAAAAACGCCGCCACGACCAACCACACCGTGGTGTTGCCGTAGCCACTGAGCGCTGCGGCAAAAGATTCTTTGGAGGATTCGCCAAGCGTTTGGGTAGCCGCAAGCGTGACAATCGCGATGAGCACCGCCGGCCCCATCGGAATCGGCCGCAGAATGAAGCTCAAAATCGTGGCAAAGAAAACCGCGAACACCCGCCAGCCTTCGATCGACAATCCCGCTGGCGCAGGCAGCCACCACAAAATCAGCCCCACCAAAAAACAAACCGCCAGCTTGATGTAATCAATGCCCTGCTCTGCTTTTGGTTTGTCCGCCACGCCGCTGTTGCTTTAAAGGAACAAACGGCATTCGCCAAGCTTTGTTGGTAGGGACACGCTTCCGCGTGTCCTGGACGCGCGGAGCGCATCCCTACCGGCACAAATCTTTCATTGCGTCTTTGATGTTTGCGAAGGCAAACTCATAGCCTTCCTCTTCCAACCGACACGAAACACAATATCGGCCGTACAACACCAACTCCGGATCCGTGCGCAGCAGCCAATGCGCGCCGAAACGGACCATCAATTCCGTGGCCGGAAAACCGATGGGCATCCCGAT
>DQLO01000415.1 GCA_015660155.1 Verrucomicrobiota bacterium | reverse complement strand
CCTCTCGCGCGGCTACCGCTCCAAGCCGCCGCCCCTCCTGCAGCGACTCCGCGCCAAGCTGTTGTTTCAGGAAGACACCACCCCGCCCCGCGTGGTCTCCGATGCCAAAAATTTGCTGCTCAATTCCGAGGACGCCGGCGATGAGCCGTATATGCTCGCCTCCAATCTCAAGGACGTCGTCGTGCTGGTGGACAAGGACCGCGTGAAGTCCGGCCGCTACGCCATCGAAAAATTTGGCTGCGACACGTTGCTACTCGATGACGGTTTTCAATACTGGAAACTCGCCGGCCGTCGCCGAGATATTGTACTCATCGACGCCCAACAGCCCTTCGGCAACGAGCATCTCCTCCCGCGCGGCACCCTGCGCGAGCCCGTGCAGAACCTCAAACGCGCCGACACCATTTTCATCACCAAAAGCAACGGCGACACTGCCGCCCTCCGTGCCCGCATCCGCAAGCACAACCCGCAAGCGGGAATCATCGAGTGCATCCACTGGCCGCTGTTTTTTCAGGACGTCTTCAACCCCGACCAACGCGAGCAAATCGGCTGGCTCAAGGGCCGCAAGATCGCCACCCTCAGCGGCATCGCGCAGCCCGAGAGTTTTGAAAACAGCCTCGCCGATCAGGGCGCCGAGCTGGTGTATACCAAACGCTTCGCCGACCATCACCGCTTTACTCAACAGGAACTGCTCAACACCATCAACCGCGCCAAAAAACGCCGCGCCGAGGTCATCATCACCACCCAAAAAGATGCCGTCCGTTTCCCCAAACTCGACCGCGTGGATCTCCCGATTTATTATATGCGCGTCGAAATCAAAATCCTCAACGGCGCAAAAGATTTCGACGACTGCGTCCGCAAGATTCGGTTTCGTTAACCGGCGTGATGGAAACACTGCTTTATATTTTCGCCCGCACCGCCGTTGCCATCGCCCAATGCCTTCCGCTGCGATTCCTCGCCCGCCTCGGTCGCTGCGCCGGCGCGTTGGCGTGGCACCTTGACCGACGCCACCGCCAAGTGGCACTGGACAATTTAGCCGCCAGTTTTCCTGAAAAACCCGCAGACGAAATCCGCGCGATCGCCAGGGAAAATTTTCGCCGCCTTGGCGAAACTTACCTCAGCATCTTCAAAACCGGTGCGATGAATGCCGAAGCCATTTCAAAAGTCCTCGACATCGAAGGCTACCCGCAATTGGAAAAAATCCTGCAAGCCAATCCGGACGAACGCATTCTGCTCGCCGTCGGCCACTTCGGAAATTTTGAACTCTTCGCGTGGATGAAACTCGCCGTGCCCTCCGGCCAAGTCGTCACCACCTATCGCGCCCTCCGCCAGCGGAAATTAACCCAACTCTTGCTCGCCCTCCGCAAAGCCTCCGGCTGCCTCTATTTCGAACGACGCGACGAAGGCCCGCAGCTCAAGGAGACCATGAAACGACCTTCCATCCTGCTCGGCCTTTTGGCCGATCAACACGCCGGCGATGGCGGCCTGCGGTTGCCGGTGTTTGGCCGCGAAGCTTCCGTCAGCGCCGCGCCCGCCGTGATGGCCAAGCGTTATGGATGCCGCCTGTTTCCATCCGCCTGTTTTCGCACCGGCCTTGGCCGTTGGAAACTGGAACTCGGCGAGGAAATCCCACTGCGCGAAAATGGCAAACGCCGCGCCACCGAAGCCATCACCCGCGACATCATCACCGCGCAGGAAGATTACATCCGGCGCGACCCCGCCAATTGGTTCTGGGTGCACAACCGCTGGAAACCCTGCCCCAAATCAAAATGAGCGCACCGCAAAACATTCTCATTCGCGGCGTCAACTGGCTGGGCGACGCCATCATGGCTCTGCCCGCCATTGATCGATTGCACGAAGCACACCCCGAAGCGCGCCTCACACTGCTCACGCACGAAAAACTCGCCGGCCTTTGGGAAGGCACCGACCACTTCACCGAAGTGCTTACCTTCGCCAAAACCGAATCCCCCTTCACCATCGGCCATCGCCTGCGCGAGCATCATTTCGATACCGCGCTCATCCTGCCCAACTCCCCGCGCAGCGCGCTCGAATGCTGGCACGCAAACATCCCCCGCCGCCTCGGCTACGCCAGCCGCTGGCGCAAGTGGTTTCTCACCGACGCCATCGCCCCCCACCCCCACGCCGTGCCGATGCACAAGCGCCTGCCGCTGGATATCGAGTACCGCATAACCAACAATCTCCCGCCCGAAAAATATCCGCCACGCGCCCATCACATTCATCAGTATTTGCACCTCGCCAAACAACTCGGCGCAAGCGACGAGCCTACGACACCCACGCTACGCCTAAAAAATTCGCCTTCAAAAAACAAAGGCAACCCCAAGATCGGTCTCATCGCAGGTGCGGAATACGGCCCCGCCAAGCGCTGGCCCACGGCGCATTTTATCGAGGCTGGAAAAATACTCATCGAAAAACACCAAGCCCATTTGCTGATCTTCGGCGGCAAAGGCGATGTGGAAACCGCCGCCGAAATCGCCAACGCGCTCCCCGCCGAACACACCACCAACCTCGCCGGCAAAACATCGCTCGCCGAACTCGTCACCCAACTCGCCGAATGCAACGCCGTACTCACCAACGACACCGGCCCAATGCACGTCGCCGCCGCCGTGGGCACACCGGTCATCGTCCCCTTCGGCAGCACCAGCCCCGAACTCACCGCACCCGGTTTGCCCGGCGCCAATGCACACCAATTCCTCCGCACCACCGCCCCCTGCTCCCCCTGTTTTCTGAAAAAATGCCCCATCGACCTCCGCTGCCTCCACGACATCACCCCCGCCCAAGCCGCCGCCGCAGTGGCGCGCGTGTTGTAGCTCCGCCCTTGCGCCGCCTCCCCGCCTGCGGTTAACTGTGCCCGCGTGAAAATTACCAAACTCACCGATGAACTGATTGCCTCGTACGCCAGCGTGGGCGGCATCAATCATTTGGACGGCACGAATCTGCCTTCCAAAAGTGGCACGGTGTCCATCACATCGGATTTGTTGGCGCTGCTCTTCCCGGGTTTTTTTGATGACAAGGTCACGCATTCTTCTGAGTTGAAAATGGAAACCGCGCTGCTGATGGACGCCGTCGCAGGGCGGCTGGAGGATGAATTACTCAAGAGCATCGAGCATCATCCGCCCACCGATGCGGCCAAGAAAAACCCACGCGAAGCCGCGCGCGAGTTGACGATGCATTTGCTCGCTGAGTTACCCGCCGTGCGGAAAATTCTCAGCACCGATGTGGAGGCCGCTTTCGATGGCGATCCCGCCGCCAAGAGCCACGAGGAAATTATCGTGAGCTATCCCTTCATTGAAGCCATCTCCGTGCAGCGGATGGCGCACGTGCTTTACGAAAAAAACGTGGCGCTCCTCCCACGCATCATGACCGAGTGGGCACACGCGCGAACTGGCATGGACCTCCACCCCGGCGCGACCATCGGCCATCATTTTTTTATCGATCACGGCACCGGCTGCGTGGTGGGCGAAACTACAATCATCGGCGATCACGTGAAGTTGTATCATGGCGTCACCCTCGGCGCGCGATCCACCTCGGCTGGCCAGGGCCTTCGCGGCAAGAAACGCCATCCCACCATTGAGGATCACGTCACCATTTATCCTGGCGCAACCATCCTCGGCGGCAACACCGTCATCGGGGCCCACAGCACCATCGGCGGTAACGTCTTCATTATGGACAGCGTGGCCCCGAAATCACTGGTCATCTACGACGGCCTCGATATGCGGGTGCTGAACAAGCAGGAGAAAAAGAAGGCTGCAGATTTCAAAATGTAATTGTAGCCGGATCACCGACTCAGGCCACATCATTTGCCCCCGGCAATAGCCCCCGAATATTCTCTGCAGTGAACGGCCGTGGCTCCACGCCCAGTTCCCGCCGCATCGGCTCCACATCGCCGGTCATTCCTTCGCGCAGCATTTGCAATTGCGCCGGCGTGGACAGCGGCTCGCGCATCACCCAGCCCATCACGTGCACGGCGGGTTTCATCAAGTGATACGGCGTGGGCAAGATGACCACCGGCTTGCCCATCGCCTCAGCGACCGTCCGGACAATCTTCCGCAACTCCATTGGCGCGGGGCCGACGACGTCGAACGTTTTTCCAATCGTCTCCGGCTTTTGCACGCACGCCGAAATGGCCGCCGCCACGTCCAGCACGCACACCGGCTGCATCTGCGAACGGCCGCAGTCCACGATGGGGAAAAACCGCGTGAGGCCAATCATCAGCGTAAGATGGCCGAGCATATTGTCGCCGCGGCCGTACACCACGCCGGGCTTGAGCAACGTCCAGTCCACGCCGCTGGCGCGGAGCAATTCGTCCGCCTGCCATTTGGTGTCGTGATACGCGCTCCCAGGGTCGGGTTTGCTGACCACCACGCTGATGTTCACCAACCGCCGCACGCCCGCCTTGCTCATTGCGACAAGGATTTTTTCCAGCACCGTCACGTGCATCGCGTGAAACGTCTGCGCGCCATCCGGGCACTTGATGCCAATCACATTCACCACCGCATCGCAACCGAAGATGGCGCCGGCCATTTCCGTCTCGGTCGCCTTCAGCGCGTCCAGCGGCGGATCCGAACGCCGCGCCAATTCGCGCACGGCCACGCCATCCGCGCGCAAGCGTTCGCAAGTGTGGCTCCCAATGAATCCGCTCGCTCCAAATACCGCAACTTCCATCCGCGCATTTTTCACACCAAAGGCGGCAATGCAACATTTCTATTTTTTTGAAACTTATGAAATTTCAGAAATCGAATGTAGCACAAGCTACATCAACTCACGAATGGGTTGGCCGGTGTCGCACAGATATTGTGGGCGACCGGTGATGTCGTTCACAGTGGTGGCGTTGGGGTTGAGGCCGAGGTGTTGGTAGAGGGTGGCCATCACGTCCTGATAATGCACGGGGCGTTCGGTGGGTTCGGCGGCGATTTTGTCGGTGGCGCCAATGACTTGGCCGGTACGGATTCCGCCGCCGGCCATCAACCCCGGCGAAACGCGCGGCCAATGATCGCGCCCGCCCTTGGCGTTGACCTTGGGCGTGCGGCCGAATTCTCCCCACGCGACGATGAGCACATCATCGAGCATCCCGCGTTCGCCAAGATCGGCAACGAGCGTTGCGAGGGCGTGATCCACCACGGGCACGAGATGGCGCATTCGGCTGAAGTTGCTTGAGTGCGTGTCGAAATCGCTGAAGCTCACGCTGACCACGCGCACGCCGGCTTCGATGAGGCGACGGGCGAGCAGCAGTTTTCGCGAGGCGTTGTAGCCATCGGCGGTCGTTCCGCGCGCGCCTTCCTCTTTGTGGCGCGGGGTGTAGCGAGCAAGGATTTTGGGATCTTCCTTTTCCAAATCCATCGCGTCGGCAAATTTTCCGGAAGTGAGAATGCCCACCGCCTGTTGATTGAAACGATCCATCGCACCCATCATCCCGTCCTTATCGGCGGCACGGCGGATGTCATCAAATTGGCGTAGCAAGCCGACGCGATCATCGAGGCGTTCGGCGTTGAGGCCCGCGATGAGTTTGAGGTTTACTTGATGATCCTTGCCGAGCCGCGCCAGCTCGCCCTTCATCCCTTCCTCGAGTTCGCGCTGAAACAAATGCGAGATGTCTGGACGGAACGGCCTGAACGCCGGCCCGAGAAAACCAACCCGGGCGCTGTTGCGTGCCAGCGGACGGCCTTGCATCAGATCCACAAACGCCGGGGCGTTGCCGTGTGCGCCGAGTAATTTATCCACCACACAACCCATCGCCGGACGCCCGCCGATGCTGGCGAGGTCTTTGGTGTGATAACCGCTTTGGCATTGAAACCCATCGTGCCGCCCGGCGCTGCCCACGAGCGAGCGCAGGAAAACAAATTTGTCCGCCGCGGCTGCCACTTGCGGCATCAATTCAGTGAGATGCACGCCGGGGATTTTGGTTTTGATGGAGGAAAATTCGCCGCGCAATTCCGCCGGCGCTTCCGGCTTGGGATCGATCATATCCATCTGCGGCGGCCCGCCATCGAGATGAATGTTGATGACCGCTTTGTGGGACTTGCCACTCGCGGCCTCCGCGCGCAGCACATCCGCCAACGTCAACCCGCCCACGCCCAAGGCGCCCGCACGCAGAAAACTGCGCCGCGAAACGCCATCGCAATGCGTCACTTTGCTGCCAATGAAATCAAGCATCGATGAGGTTTAGACTGGGGTGGAGGGGTGATTTCTTCAAGAAAAGAACTCACCACAGAGGCACAGAGAACACAGAGATTTTCCCCCTCTGTGTTCTCCGTGCCTCTGTGGTTAAAATTGTTCACACAAAAACCGGACTTCCTTTTATCGGCTTCCGCAATTCCGGTGGCAATCCGAATTGTTCATCCACAAAGCCGTCGAGCCGGTCGCGGGTTTTTTGCGAGAGCAACTCGTTGAGTTCCTCATCCACATTGCCCGCGAGGGCGATCGGCAGGCCGTTAAAAACCAAATCCGGTCCGTCGCAAAATGCGTAGTAATGATACTCCTCCGCCTCGGCAATGGGCGCGCCGGTGACGAGACAGTGCGAGAGCCATTTGGAAACATCCGTGCCGTGCGCTTCCATCATCGGCCCCGTGCGATCCTCGATTTCGTACTGCTCCATATACGCGTTGATGGCCTCGATGGATTCGACCGAAAGTTCCTCCTGCATTTTCGCGCGGCACGGCAGGCACATCGCGTATTCAAAAATGACCTCCTCGCGATGAAACGCCTTGTGAATGAGATACGCCGTGCCGTCCTCCAACAACGCCTCGTCACACAAAGTGCATTTGGCAAACGGTCCTTCCTCGAGAAACGAATGAAACTGCGCCGGCACCGGAACATAATTCGGCCAAAACTCCGCCTCCGCAGAATCGTCGGATTCCTCAAATTCTGGCTCTTCGTTTTCTGGTGTGTCACTCACGGAAGTGAGGATAGCCGTCGACACCAAATTGTCGAGGTTCTGCCTGTTAATCGCTTTTCCTTGCGACACGTTTGGCTCGTGCCCCACTCTCGACCCAATGACCACGCGGGTGACTGATGAATTGGGGGAGCCGGATGCGGTGTTTGAAACGTCGCTGCGGCCGGTGGCTTTTGAGGAATTCGGCGGGCAGGACAAGGTGCGCGAGCGGTTGGTGATTGCCGTGACGGCGGCCACGCAGCGCGCGGAGCCGATTGACCACGTGCTGCTTTCGGGGCCGCCGGGATTGGGCAAGACGACGCTGGCGCATATCATTGCCAAGGCGATGGGGGCGAATCTCCGTTGCACGAGCGGGCCGACGATTGAGAAGGCGGCGGACCTCGCGGGGTTGCTCACCAATCTTGAGGAGGGCGATGTGCTCTTCATCGATGAAATCCATCGCATGCAAAAAACCGTGGAGGAATATCTCTACCCCGCGATGGAGGATTACCAGCTGGACATCATCATCGACCAAGGCCCCAACGCCCGCAGCGTGCGGCTGAACCTCCCGCGCTTTACCTTGATTGGCGCCACCACCCGCAGCGGGCTGCTCACCGCGCCGTTGCTCACGCGCTTTCCCATTCGCGAACGGCTCAACTATTATGCCGCCGACCACATGACGCGCATCGTCACGCGCTCGGCCGGATTGCTCGATGTCGCTATCGACGAACAAGGCGCAATCGAAATCGCCCGCCGCAGCCGAGGCACCCCGCGCATTGCGAACAATCTATTGCGCCGCGTCCGCGATTACGCCCAAGTAAAAGCCAACGGCGCAATCACCGACACCATCGCCGACGCCGCCCTCGCGATGCTGGAGATTGACAGCCACGGCCTCGACGAAATGGACAAGCGCATCCTCGAGACCATCATCGTAAAATTCAGCGGCGGCCCCGTCGGCGTCAACTCCATCGCCGCCGCCGTCGGCGAAGAGCCCGACACGCTTGAGGAAGTTTACGAACCCTTCCTAATAATGGAAGGCTACCTCCAAAGAACCCCCCAAGGCCGCACCGCCACCGAGCTGGGCTACGCCCGCCTCGGCCTAAAAATGGACGGTGGGAAGCAGCAGAGTTTCTTGTGAACCACAGATTACGCGGATTCACACAGAATTAAAATCTGCGTTCATCAGCGCCATCTGTGTCTAAAACGGGTTCCCCCAAAATTCCCTGTCAACGCGCGCAGTTTTCCGGTATGCCTCGCGCGGTTTATGCCGCGACGCGACGACATTCATTCGGTTCTTATCATTGGCGCCGGCCCGATTATCATTGGGCAGGCGTGTGAGTTTGACTATTCGGGCACGCAGGCTTGTAAGGCGCTGCGCGAGGAAGGCTATCGCGTGGTGCTGGTGAATTCCAATCCGGCCACCATTATGACGGACCCGGAATTTGCCGACCGCACGTACATCGAGCCGGTCACGCCCGAGGCGGTGGAGAAAATTATCGTGCGCGAATTGGCCGAGATGAAGAACCTCGGCGCGGAGGGCACTCTCGTGCTGCTCCCCACGCTCGGCGGGCAGACAGGCCTCAACACCGCGATGGAACTTTTCCGCACGGGCGTTTTGGAAAAGCACGACGTGGAAATGATTGGCGCGAAGGCCGACGCCATCGAACGCGGCGAGGATCGCGCGCGCTTCAAGGAACTCATGCTCGAGATTGGCCTCGACGTGCCCGACAGCGGCATCGCCCACAACATGGAGGAGGCGTGGTCCGTCGCGGACAAGATTGGGAAATTCCCGCTCATCATTCGCCCCGCATACACGCTCGGCGGCACCGGCGGCGGCATTGCGTACAATCGCGATGAGTTTGAGGAGTTGGCCAAGAAAGGCGTGGACCTCTCGCCGGTGAACGAAATTCTCGTCGAAGAATCACTCATCGGCTGGAAAGAATTCGAGATGGAAGTGATGCGCGACAACGCCGACAATTGCGTCATCGTTTGCTCCATCGAAAACTTTGACCCGATGGGCGTGCACACCGGCGACAGCATCACCGTCGCGCCCATCCAAACGCTGACCGACAAAGAATTCCAAATCATGCGCGACGCGAGCTTCGCCATCATCCGCGCCGTGGGCGTGGAGACCGGCGGCTCAAACATCCAGTTCTCCGTCAACCCCGATAACGGCCGCATGATTGTCATCGAGATGAACCCGCGCGTCAGTCGCAGCTCCGCGCTCGCCTCCAAGGCCACCGGATTTCCGATTGCGAAGATTGCCGCCAAGCTCGCTATCGGCTACACACTCGACGAAATTCCCAACGACATCACGCGCGAAACCCCCGCCAGCTTCGAGCCCACCATCGATTACGTCGTCACCAAAATCCCGCGCTTCGCTTTCGAGAAATTTCCGCAAGCCGACCACACACTCAACACCCAAATGAAAAGCGTCGGCGAAGCCATGGCCATCGGCCGCACCTTCAAAGAGAGTTTACAAAAATGCCTGCGCTCGATGGAAATCGGCCGCGCCGGCCTCGGCGGCGACGGAAAACACTGGCGCGTCGGCGACGTAATTCATGGCGACCGCGACATCTTCCCGCGCGACCTCATCATTCAAAAACTCACCAGCCCCAACGCCGAACGAATTTTCTACCTCCGCCACGCCCTCCGCGCCGGCTTCACCATCGACGAAATTTTCAACCTCACCAAAATCGACCGCTGGTTCCTCGTGCAAATCCAACAGATTGTTGATTGCGAAGAGGAACTCGCCGCGACCTCTGCTTCCGCATAAGCTCCCCGCCCTTGAACCGGACGGAAATCACATATCGCTTTGAACGCCTGCGCGCGGTGGGATCCGGAATACTGGAAACGGCGTTCACGACCTTTTTGCTGCTAATCGCCGTGCAGTGGTTTGATTTTGGGGCGACGGCGAAGGCAACGATTGCGGCGGCTGGGGCACTCGGATTCATGCTGGGGCCGGTGGTGGTTTCGCGCGTGGCGGAGCTCGGCTGGACCACAGGGCGAACGGCGTCGCGGCTGGCACTGGGCGCAGCGGGTTGTTTTGCACTGTTGGCGGTGGTGGAAAACCAATGGCTGTTTATCGGTGGCATCATCGTGGCCACCACTTTGGGGACAGCAGCCATCCCATTGGTCACGCAGATTTATCAGGAAAACTATCCGTCACGAAAACGCGGAAAATATTTTTCACGGACGGCGATGATTCGCATCGTCAGCGCGGCGACTTTCGGATTATTGGCGGGATGGATTTTAACCAACAGCGATGACGGCCAAAAACTGGCGAGCTATCCGTGGTGGTTGATGTTGGTTTTCGCCAGCGCATTTGCGTGGGCTTCTTTTTGTTTCTCGAAACTTCCCGCCAAGACACTCACGAGCACGAAGGGCACTCATCCTTTCCGCTCATTGCGGTTTTTTAAGGAAGACAAACTCTTCCGGCACATCCTCATTTGTTGGATGCTCTTCGGCATCGGCAATCTGATGCTCTTCCCGCTGCGCGTGGAATACCTCGCCAACGCGAACGACTACGCGGACGTTTATCAACTGGGTTTCGATCCCACGCCTGCCCGCATCGCGCTCATTCTCGTTTTTATCCCGAACGCTGTGAAACTGGTTTTCAGCCCGCTGTGGGGAAACCTGTTTGATAAAATGAATTTTTTTGTGTTGCGGGTGATCCTGAATTTTTTCTTCGCGGTATCGTTGGTGCTGTTTTTTCACAGCACTTCGATGACCGGCCTGTGCATTGCGGCGGGGCTGTTTGGCGTGGCCAACGCCGGTGGCGAAGTGGCGTGGAGCCTTTGGGTTACAAAATTTGCGCCCGCCAAACACGTGGCCGATTACATGAGCGTTCATCTTTTTTTCAATGGCATCCGCAATTTCATTTCGCCATTCCTTGGCTTTTGGCTGATCGGTTTGATGCCCGCCAGCAATCTCAGTTTATTCAGCGCGGGCCTCATCGTGGCTTCGAGCTTGGCGTTGCTCTCGGATTATCCCTCGGGCGAAAAGGCGCGGCGCGGCGCGGCATTGACGGATGAGATTTCTGACTAGCTCAGCAACTCCAACAAATGCCCGCGCGCAGCGGTGACGTTTTTGTAAGCGGCCACCTCTTCCGGCATGGTAGCGATGGCGCGGTGCAGGCCGGCTTGGGCTTCGGGAAATTGTTTAAGTTCCGCCAGCGACACATTCACCAACCGGATTCCGAAGAGCAACGCGCGGGATGTCGCGGGTGGGATGCTGGTTGAGTTCCGCCGAGCGGCTCAGGCCCCAGTTGGAACGCTCCCACGCCTTACCCGGCTCGAGGTTGGCGAGAGATTTATCAATGCGCGCGCCGAGGTTTTTGTTGAGCGTGGGCACCGGAGAATGGATGGCATGAACGGGCAACCCGTTTTTTT
>DQLO01000144.1 GCA_015660155.1 Verrucomicrobiota bacterium | reverse complement strand
GCGATGACGCCCGAGGCGTGCAGCTCCATCGCCGCCACATTCGCGCCGTACGCGGCGATGACGGTGAGGGCGACCTCGATGTGTTGATCATCAAACTTGCTGGTGAAGTACGAAATGCCCAACCCGATGCCGAGGCCGATGGCCGTGCCGAGCAGCACCTCGCGCAGGAAATCGAGCACCACCGGCAATGCCTGCAAACTTTCCGTGGTATCCAAGTGCGGCAACGTGAGGCCGAGCTGCGCAGCAGTGATTTTAACCACCACAGCAAAGAGCACCACGGCGATGCCGTCGTTAATTAAACTCTCGCCTTCAATAATAATCCCCAACCGTTTGGACACGGTAAATTCCTTGAAGAGCGCCACCACCGAGATGGGATCCGTGGCCGCCAACATCGCCGCCGCCAACAGCACCAATTGCCAACTGAACCCGAGCCGGAACAATTCGCCCACGCCCATAAACAGCGCGGTGGTGAGCAGCATCCCCACGATCACGCCGGGGATGGCCAGAAACAAAATCGCGCGTTTGTTGTTCAGGAACGATTTGAGGTCCACGTGAAACGCCGCCTCAAAAAGCAGGATTGGCAAAAATAATTGCAGCAATAATTCCGGTGTGAGTTTGAGGTTGAGCCCCAACTGCCCCGCTGCCGACAACGCGCTCACGATCAAGCCCGCCACCACCAACACCACCGTGTACGGCAACCGCAACCGCTTCGCCAACAACGCCATGCCGCAGGCCACTATTAAAATTGCAACAAATGAAACCGCCATAAAAATTCTAACTCCTAACTTCTATCTTCTCGCTCCTGACCTCACATATCATAAAGCCCACCATCTCGAGTATATCCACCCCCACCCATTCCACCTGCGCCGCCACCTTCTTCCGGCCCCATAAATTCATCAAAAATTTCGCCCATATCCGCCTCAATTTTTTCAGGGTCTTCGCCCGCTTCCAAGCGCTTGATGGCGTCGTTCATTTCCTTGGGCATCGCATCGGCGGGCATGAGGTCCTGCATCTTGCGCATCATGTGCGCCATGTGTTTGGGATTATTTTCGTCGAGATGATCCATGTCGCGCTCCATCTCGCGCATGGCGTTTTGCACGCGGGGGTCATCCATATCCGGCATGCCATCGGGTTCGCCGCCGCCGGCCGTGGCGGGCGCAGGTTCGGCGGCACCTTTGAGCGCGGCAAATTGGCTGACCTCTTTCACCATTTTTTTGCCGCCGCATTGGGGGCACTTGGGCTGGCGCGTGGGCTTGAGGCGGCGCGAGAGGAATTGAAAAATCCTCCGGCACTCAGGACAGGCATATTCAAAAATCGGCATTTCCAAAAAACGACGTCGCGTCGCCCCTAATTTTCACGAAGCGGCCCCGCGCGTCAAGTGGGTTGGATTGACAACTGGCCGTCTTAGCATTAGGTTGCGGTATGTTACGCGGAGGCGTGTTGGCGATTATCATCGCACTTGGAACCGGTTGCTCGGGCGACAAGGACAAGGTGGAATTTTTTTCCACCGACCAATTGTTGCTGAGCGAGGGCAAGTTTTATGCCCTCGGGGAATCGGAGCCTTACTCCGGCATGGTGGTGGATTGGCACGACAACGGCCAGAAACAATATGAGGTGCAGATGGTGGCCGGCGTGGCCCAAGGCAAAGCGGTGGAGTGGTTCGAGAACGGCCAGAAAATGACCGAGGTGACGCTGAAGGACGGCGCGCCCATGGGAACCTTGACCGGTTGGCATTCCAATGGCGCCCGGCAGTTTGAAATGCCGCTGCACGACGGGCAACCGCACGGGTTGCTAACCGAATACGACACAGGCAATCGCCTCCTCAACACCACCCGTTACGTATCCGGGCTGCGCGAGGGCGCGGCCACCGGCTACGATGTGGAAGGCCAAAAGACTTGGGAATCTAACTATCGCGACAATGTGCTGGAAGGGGATTTGATCGAGTACCACCCCAACGGGCAGCGCAGCAGCCGCACGCCGTTTGTGCGCGGCCAGCCCAAGGGCGTGGCTGAGGGATGGTTTTTGGATGGCAAAAAATCATGGGTGGCCGAGTGGAAAGGCAAACAGCCAATGGGCGTGCATCAAAACTGGCATCCCAACGGCAAGCTGCAACGCAAACAGATTTTCAAGAGCGGCCTGCTTTCGGTCTTCACTGAGTGGCACGAAAATGGGCAGAAGACCTTGGTGGCAACCTATCGCGGCACGGCGTTGATGAGCCAAAAACGGTGGGATGCCAAGGGCGCCGTGTTGCTGGATGAAGGCGCCACGGCGGGACTACCGCCCGCGCGCAAGCCGGAGCCGCCCAAGCCCAATCCCTTCTCCGCAGGCCGCCGCTCGCTGTGGATGGCCGGCCAGTTGAATCGCGTTTATAAAGACAAGGACGCCGAGGTGGTGCAATCCGCCTTTGGCACGCCCGATGCGAAACAGGGTGACGTGTGGATTTATCAGAGACTCACCATCATCAACGCCAACGGCCGCAAGCATCTAGCCAGCGCGCACTTTTACATCAGCAAAGGCAAAGTGATATTGGTGGAGGAAAAATAGCTACTTTCGCTGGTGCTGCAAAAACCATTTGTACAGCTCGGGGTTGGCGTAAGTTTTCGTCCACGAATCATGCCGCGCCTCGGGGTACACCGTGAGCTTGGGCCCGGGATGGCCAAATTTTTTCAGGGTCGCCACCATCCGCTCGCTTTCCGCCAGCGGCACCACGGTATCTTTCGCCCCGTGAAACGCCCACACGCCCAGAGTTTTCAGCGCCTTGCCCTTCGCCCCGCCGGCATTATAAGCCTTAATAAAATCGCCGCCCCCGCAGATTGGCGCAATCGCCGCGAAGCGATCGCAATGCGTCAGCCCGAGGCTCCACGTCCCATAGCCGCCCATGCTCAGGCCCGTAAGATACAAGCGCGTTTCATCGGCGCGATAACGCTTTGCCACGTCATTGAGCAAAGTGATCAGCACGTCATCATTCCAAACCGTTCCGCGCGGGCATTGGGGGGAAACCACGATGAACTCCAGCGCCTCGCCTTTTTCCACTAGCTTCGGCGGGCCGTGAACTTTGACGCGGTTGAGGTCATCGCCCCGCTCACCCGCGCCGTGCAGGAACAAAATGAGTGGCCATTTTTTCTCCGGCTTCGCCGCGTGATCCTTGGGCAAATACAGCAGATATTTCACATCCAGCTCGCGCTTGGATTTTACGATGAGTTTGTTTTGAGTTTGCACGGCTGCGGAAACCGGCCCGGCAAAGGCAACCGCCCCGATCGTCAAAGTGAGGATTGGAAAAATACGTTTCATACCGCGCCCAGCTTTTGCCGGGGACGGCACGGCGTCAAGTTTTCCGTGGGCCTTTTTGTGGATTAGCGCAATGCGCGGCGGAACATATAACCGCCCGTGCCCGATTGGATGAGGTCCCAGCCTGCCGCGCCCAGCTCATTCATGAGCTTAGCATGCAACAAGCGAGGCCCATCGGCAGTCGGATCAATGGGCTCAAACTTCACCCAACGCTGCTCCACATACATATATTCCCAACGCGGGCCTTTGGGGGCTTGCGGGGCTTGCGCCTGTCCCATCACCACCCACACCGCAGCCACCATCGCCGCGCCAATCAAGTAAGGTCGAATTTTTTTCATCACGTCCGAAGGGTAACGGGGAATCTTCATAACGCCAAGTTGAAAAAGAAATTGAGATTCGAAACCGTTGGGGTGCCGTTGCTCCTGGGCGGTTTAATTTTACGCCAGCTTCAACTTGGGCAAATCCTGCGAGTCGATGAGGCCGACGGGTTTGCGCTGGGCGTTGACGACGATGAGGTCGTCGATTTTGCGGACGTTGAAAATTTTCAGGGCTTCGACCGCCAGCGCGTCTTCGCGGAGAACCGTTGGCTTTGCGGTCATCACTTTGGCGAGGGGCAACTTAAGCGCGTCGTCGCCGGCCTTGGCCATGTGACGGCGCAGATCGCCATCGGTAAACACGCCGACGAGTTTGCCGGTGCCGCCGAGCACGCACACGCTGCCGCATTTGGCGCGGGTCATTACCAACAAGGCTTCGCGGACGGTGGCGGTGCGCGGCGCGGTGGCGAGGCGTTTGCCGGTGCGCATAATGTCGCGCGCGTGCAGCAACAACGCGCGGCCAATGGCGCCGGAGGGATGGTACTTCGCAAAATCTTTTTTCTTAAATCCGCGCGCTTGCAAAAGCGCCATCGCGAGCGCGTCGCCCAGCGCAAGCATCGCGGTGGTGCTGGCGGTGGGGGCAAGGTTGAAGGGGCACGCTTCTTTGGGCACGTGGGCGTTGAGGACCACGTCGCTGAGCTTGGCGAGGGCGGATTTGGGCGCGCCGGTGAGCGCGATGATTTGCACGGGGAATCGCTTGACCGCGCCGATGAGATTGATGAGCTCCTCGGACTCGCCGGAGTAGCTGAGCGCGAGGACCACGTCGCCGTCATCGAGCAAACCGATGTCGCCGTGCAACGCGTTGGCGGGGTCGAGCAACACGCTGGTGGCGCCGGTGCTGTTAAAAGTAGCGGCCATTTTCTGACCGATGTTGCCGCTCTTGCCGATGCCCACGACGACGAGTTTGTTGCGCCGCGACAGCGCCTTGGCGAGGGTTTCCACCGCGAGCGTGAACTGCGCATCGAGTTGCGCCCGCACGGCCTTGAGTCCCGCGATCTCGATATCGAGCACTTGTTTCGCAAGCGAGAGTGGGGTTTTAGCTTTCATAATCGCATTGCTCAGTCGGAATTGGGATACGACCCCAGGATTTTTACGAAGCTGCAGGTTTCGCTGAGTTTGGCGATGGCTTTGGCTACTTTGGGGTCTTCGAAATGGCCGTCGACGTCGACGAAGAAAATGTATTCCCACGCCTTGCGTTTGCTGGGGCGCGATTCGATTTTAGTCATGTTCAGGCGGTGCGTGCGGAAGGGTTGCAGCGCGTTGTGGAGCGCGCCGACTTTGTCGTTCACGGTGAACATGAGGCTGGTGCGGTCGTTGGCCGAGGGCGCGGCGCATTCGCCGCCGAGCACGAGGAAGCGCGTGGCGTTTCCGCTGTGATCCTGCACGCCGGCCTCAATGATGTTGAGTTTGTATTTCTCGGCGGCGAGTGAGCTGGAAATGGCGGCGGCTGTTTTGCTTTTGGCGGCCAGCGCGGCGGCGGCAGTGGTGGAGGAGCTGCCAATGAACTCTACGCGCGGCATGGTTTCGCGAACCCAATTGCGGCATTGCGCGTAAGCTTGCGGATGGGAGTAGAGTTTTCTGATATCCTTCAACGCGCCTTTGCCGATGAGGCAGTGCTCGATGGGCATTATGATTTGCGCGACGATTTTCAACGGGCTGTCCACAAACATATCGAGCGTGTGGGTAACAACGCCTTCGGTGGTGTTCTCGACGGGCACGACACCGTACTCGGCGCGGTTTTTTTCCACCTCGGCGAAGACTTCGGCGATGGTTTTCTGCGGCGAATAGCCGAGGCTGGTGCCGAAGCGGAGTACGGCGGCTTGGTGGGTGTACGTGGCCTCGGGGCCGAGGAAGGCAATCTTGAACGTTTTTTGCAGCGCGATGGAGCTGCTCATCACTTCGCGGTAAATGTGGCCGAGCGATGCGTCGCTGATGGGGCCGTTGTTGAGCTTGCGGATGCGGCGCAGGAGGGCTTGCTCGCGGTCGGGTTGGTAGGTGGATTTGCTGCCGGCGAGTTTGGCTTTGCCGATGCCGATCACGTGCTTAGTGCGGCGGTTGAGCAGCTTCACGATTTGGGCGTCGAGCTTGTCAATCGCGGCGCGATGTTTTTGGATGCTCATTTGGATTGAGAAGCCTCCTCGACAACTTCGTCATCGCCATCATCGCCGTCGTCCTCGAATTCATCGTCGTCGTAATCCTCTTCAGCCGCGGCGGCTTCGGTGGCGAGTTCGCCGGCGTTGTTGTCTTTGGCGGCGGTGACTTCTTCGAGGCTCATTTGTTCGGGCGCTTCGTCGTCGTCGCCGGTGGTCACGGGGGCGTCGGGTTTGGTGATCGGCACTTGGCGCAGCTCCTCGGCATCGGGGAGTTCCTCGAGGCCGCGCAGGCCGAAGTATTCGAGAAACAACTGCGTGGTGCCGTAAGTTTGCGGGCGGCCGGGGGCATCGGCGCGGCCGGTCACTTCCACGAGCTCGCGATCGGTGAGCGTGCCGATGACGCCATCGACCGACACCCCGCGAATTTCTTCCATCTGCGCGCGCGTGAGCGGCTGGCGATAGGCGATGATGGCCAGCGTTTCCAACGCCGGCTTGGAGAGGCGGGTGGGGCGATTTTTGACGCCGACCAACGCGCGCACCCACGGCGCGTGTTCCGGTTGGGTGATAAATTGCCACGCGCCGGCGACGCATACGAGGCGATAGCTGCGGGCGAGGCCATCCACTTCGCCGGCCAGAATTTCCAGCGCGGCGGTGATGCCTTTGGTTTTCGCATCGGCGTGTTCCTTGCCGTCCGCTTCCTCGCCGTCCGCTTCCTCGCCGGCTTGGCGCAGGATGTCCTGCAGCTCCTTGGCGCTGAGCGGTTTTTGCGAGGAAAATAAAATTGCCTCGAGTGTGTCCTTAAGTTCCATCGTTATTCGGAAATGTCTGAAATTGTTTCGGAGGTTTTCGTCGAAGGCACGGTGGCCTCCAAGCCGTCATCGCCCTCGCCTTCGGTGATCATAATTTCGCTGAAGGCATCGTCTTGTGTTATTTTAATTTGTCGCAAGCGTATCAATTCCAACATCGCTAAAAATGTGGCCACCACTTCGTTGCGACCGGCGGCCTCGGCGAACAACTCGGCGAAGCTGAACGATTGCCCCTCAAGAATACGTTCGCGGATGGCGGTGATTTTTTCCGCCACGGTAAATTGTTCGTCGTAAATCTCGCCGCCATCGGCGTTACGTTCCTCGACGCGTTTGATGACGTCGTTCACCGCGTTGATGAGGTCGAAAATACTCACCTCCACGCGCGGGCCGCGGTCCTCGGGCATCCCGAACGTCTGCTTCGCGGGCAGGCGCGGGTACACATCCTCCTGCCGATGCTCGAGCGTTTCGAGCTTGTCGGCGGCGTCCTTAAATTTTTTGTATTCAACCAGTTTACGGATGAGTTCCCAGCGAGGATCCTCGCCTTCATCGTCATCCTCAGCAGCCACTTGTTGATCCACCGGTAGCAGCTCCTTGCTTTTGATGTAAACCAGCGTGCTGGCCATCACTAGAAATTCGCCGGCAATCTCGATGTCAAACTCGCGCATCAAGTCCACGTACTCGATGAACTCGCGCGCGATCTTCGTGAGGTTTACCTCATAGATGTCCACCTCCTCCTTCTTTACCAAATAAAGAAGGAGATCCATCGGCCCCTCGAACACCTCAAATTTGACTTTATAATCCGCCATAAAAATCCGCCCCAAAAGCGGCGCGCACCATAAACCCCGCCCGCCGCGATGGCAAACCGAAGGTGTTCACAGTGGACGCCGGCGACCGTGCGCGCCAAACTCATCCGTGCACGTGATCACCGATGAACGCTGCCTCGGCTACTCTCAGCCGGGCCATCCTGAGCGACCACAGCGCGTGGCCGGCACGCTGGCACTCCTGCGCGAGCAGTGCGAAATCGAAATCACTTGGGAACAGCCGCTCGCGGTGACCGACGAAGCCATCGCCCGCGCGCACGAGCAGGCGCACCTGCAACGCATCGCCACCCCCGACGGGCCCTTGGACGGCGACACGCCCGACTACCCGGAAATCGACGCTCACGCCCGGCGCTCCATCGGCGGCGGACTACGCGCGCTGGAACTCGCCCGCGAGGGCAAACCCAACTTCTCCCTTCTCCGCCCGCCCGGCCATCACGCCACGCGGGAGCAGGCGATGGGCTTTTGTTATTTTAACAGCATCGCCATCACCGCACTGGCCGCGCGCGCCGCCGGCGTGGAGAAAGTGGCCGTGTTTGATTTTGACGTACACCACGGTAACGGCACTGAGGACATCCTGCGCGCCGTGGAGGGCACCTCGTTTTTTTCCATCCACCAACACCCCGCCTACCCCGGCACTGGCCAAAAGAGTTTTGATAATTGCCACAACTACACCGTGCCCCCCGACACCCCCAATGATGGCTGGCGCAAAACCGCCAGCACGGCACTGGCCGACCTCAAAAAATTCAACCCCGACCTCATTTGCGTCTCAGCCGGTTTCGACGCCTACAAGCGCGACCCGCTTTGCCAGCAACAACTCGAGGTGGAAGACTTCACTTGGATCGCCCGGCAACTGCGCCAGCTTAACAAACCCCAAGCCAACCTCCTCGAGGGTGGTTACAGCAGCAACTTGCCCAAACTCATCCTCGCTTACCTGAAAGGACTCGCCTGAGCGCTCTATGCGTTGGGCGAAAGCGGATTCACCACCACCGATGCAGTGGATTAAAAAGGGCACTACTTCCCGCTGGCCAACCGCAGACGTTTGAAAAACTCGGTGTTGAAAGTGTTACTGGGTTGATCGCCGAGGCGGGTGATGACCAGTTGGTGGGTGGGTAGCACGTACAACCGCCGGTTGAGTTTGCCTTGGGCGGCGTACATGTCCTTGGGCGCACCAAAAATTAAACGGCCCTGTTTCTTTTGTCCGTTTCCACGAGCGACAAAAGGACCGCCATTGAGCCACCAGAGGTAGCCGTAGGAGGGGTTGATTTTTGTTGAGGGGGAGATGGCGGCCTTGAGGTAGGCTTTGTCTTCCAGCACATTTTTCTTTTCCCAGTTTCCATTGGCCAACATGAGAATGCCGAAACGCGCGAGGTCGCGGGCGGTGGTGGCAAAGCCGTAGCGGTTGGCATCGGTTCGCACGCTGGTTTGCCAAGGGCGCACGGCCCAGCGGGAATCATTCATGCCAAGGGGGCCGGTGAGCCATTTTTTTGTGAGTTCATTGGCATCCATCTTGGCGGCCTTGGAGACGCAGGTGAGTGCCTTTGAATAAGCGCCGGTATTGTAGAACCATTTGGTGCCTGCGGGCGCCACGTACTGCAATCGCGGATTGAGGCCACTACTCATGGTGATGAGATGGCGGATGGTGATCTTGGCCTCGGCCTCGGCGGGTGCTTTGGACCAGCCTTTGCCGAGGTGCTTGTGCACGGGGTCAGTAATCTTGAGGAGACCTTTGTGCTGGGCGATTCCCACCAGCATGGCCGTGACACTCTTTTGGGCGGAGGCCACATCCTCGATTGCGCGACCCTTGGCGTCCTTGCCTAGACGCATGTGGAAATAGGGATTGGGTTTTCCGGCAGCGGTTTTTTCCTTGGGATCCAGAGGCCAATATTGCTCGGCGAGAATGCGGCCGCGGTAAAGGATGACTACGCCTGAAGATTTATTTTTGCCCGCATAATCCATG
>DQLO01000296.1 GCA_015660155.1 Verrucomicrobiota bacterium | reverse complement strand
GCAGGCGAAGAAAGTGGCCGACCCGTTGTACGCCAAGGGCGTGGTGCTGCTGGGCGGCCGCAAGCCGGTGGTGTTTGTGGCGGTGGACTGGTGCGAGATTCGCAATGCGGCGTTTGATCGTTGGCGCGAGGTTTTGGCAAAAGCCGCCGGCACAACGCGCGATCATGTGTTGGTCAGCGCCATTCATCAACACGAAGCGCCCGTGGCGGATTTGGAGGCGCAACGCATTCTTAAGCGGCATAAACTGAAGGGCAACATTTGTGATTTGAAGTTTCACGAAACCGCTGTGCAACGCGTGGCCGCAGCGGTGCGGGCGGCGCTGAAAGATCCGAAGCCCATCACTCACCTCGGCATGGGGCAGGCGAAGGTAAAAAAGATTGCCTCCAACCGCCGCTACGTGCTGCCCGATGGCAAGGTGAGCTTTGGCCGTGGCAGCGCCAGCGGACGCAACGTGCTGGCCGCCAACGCGCCGGAGGGCACCATTGATCCGTGGCTCAAGACGATCAGTTTTTGGAATGGCGATCAGCCGGTCGCCGCGCTTAGCGGTTATGCCACGCATCCGATGAGCTATTATCGCACCGGCGAAATTTCAGCGGACTTTCCCGGCCTCGCCCGGGCGCGGCGGCAGAAGGACACGCCGGGTTGTTTGCAGATTTATTTCAGCGGCGCCAGTGGCAATGTGACCGCCGGCAAATACAACACCGGCGCGAGGGCCCAACGCGCGGTGCTGGCCAACCGGTTGTACGACGGGATGGCGGCAGCGTGGAAAAACACGAAGCGCCAGCCGTTGACGCAAATTGAAACTCGGGTTTCGATTGCGAAGTTTATCCCGCGCAATCACAAGGGCTTCACCGAGGCGGATTATCTGACCAAGCTCAAACCCGGTGTGAATCCGTGGCAGCAGTGTTTGGCGGCGATGGGGCTGAGTTGGCGCCGCCGATGCGAGCGCGGGCAGCCGGTGGAGATTCCGATTGTTGATTTCGGGCCGGCGGTGTTGCTGCTGTTGCCGGGCGAAAGCTATGTGGAGTTTCAACTGGCGGCGCAACGGATGCGGCCGAAATCATTTGTGATGGTGGCTGGCTACGGCGAGGGCGGCACGGGCTATGTGCCCACGGCCAAGCATTGGGCGGAAAAGGATTTCAACCTAAACGATTGGTGCTGGGTGCATCCGGGCGCGGAGGAGACGCTGCTCAAAGCCATTTCGCGCGGGATGCGTGAGGAAAAGTAAATCGCTAAGCCTCCGCATCCAAGTTTTGGAGGGGCTTGGTTTCCACTCGGTCGATGGCTTGGAATTTGTGTTTTTGATCGGTGGTGATGATGAACATCCCGTCGATGCCGTCTTTGGTGATGAAGGAGTGCAGCACTTTGAAGGGGAGCTGTACGGTGCGGCCGTCGGGGGCGTTGGCGATGACCCAGCGGACACGGCCGCGATAATAATCTTCCACCTGCAATGAGGTGAGTCGAATGGAAACGGTGATGCGGATCATTTTAATTTAGGGATTAGCGCCATTGGCCGGTGAGGGTGAAGGCGGCCCAAAAGTAGGGGCTGGAGTGATCTTCGCTTTGGCGCAGCTCGCGCTGGGCGCGGCGCAGGGCTTCGGCGCGGGGCATGCCGGCTTGCCAGTGGGCGATGAAGTTTTTCATGAGCGCTTGGGTGGCGGCATTGCTCACGGGCCAATGGCTGGCGAGCACGGCTTGCGCGCCGGCGATGCGGAAGGCGCGCCGGAGGGACATTGCGCCTTCGCCGGCGTGGATGTCCCCGACGGAGCTTTCGCAGGCGCTGAGGATCACCAACTCGGTGCCGTGCAAATCAAGTTGCGCGGCTTCCAATCCGGTAAAGAGCCCGTCATCCGCCATGCGGGTTGGGCGGGCGGTGAGGGTGTTAGCTCCGGCAAGGGCGATGCCGCAACGGAGGAGGGGGTTGCTGGCGTGCAATCGCGGGGTTTCGCCCGCGGGTAATTCCAGTTGCGGGAGACTGCGAAAATAAACTGCGTGCGAGGAAAGATGGAGCACGCGTGGACGGATGACTTTTTTGAGGCGCGCCTCGCTGGCTTCGATGCCGGTGAGCAGTTGGGTGTTTTCCCCGAGAGCCTTTGCCATCGCCTGAGTTTCTACTTTGGAATGGGGGAGGGGCTGGAAGAGGAGGTCGGTTTTCAACGGCGGCTTGGCCGATCCAAACGCGGCATCGCCAAGCACCACGGCGGGGTTGGGTTTTGGGGGGGCTTGGTTTTGGGGGGCATCGCCCAGTCGCGCGAGTTCGCGGCCACTGCCGAGGTAGCTGATGATTTTGTGATCGAGCCAATAGCCACTGCCGGTTTGGAGCAGTTCAAAGGGGAGGCGGCCCAGTTGGGAATCGGGGCAGATGAAGAGGTGTTCGGCATCGAGGGTGGCTTGCCAAAGGGGTTGGCCGATGAGCTGGCTGAGGGTGGCGATGACGGGATCGAGTCGTTGAGGGGCGATGAGTTTTTGATAGATTAACCGGTGCAATTCGGTGATGGCCTGATCGATGGGCGTGGCGGGGCCGAGGTCGATGCGTTGCACTTTGGGGAGTTTGCCCGGTGCGCGGGCGAAGGTGAGGTAGGCGGCGTAGCGGGCGTGTGCGGGGAGTTTGGCGGTGGCGAGATGGCGGTAGCGGACGAGGTCGATGAGCACCCCGCGGTCGGGGAGTTTGCGGGCAAGGTCGTTGAGGCTCAGATGGTTGGCGGCAAGGTGGCGGGCGACTTGGGTGTCGGCTTTGGCGATGGCGCGGGCGAGGTCGGCCTTGGAGATGCGGAGGTCGGCTTCGAAAATAGCGCGTTGGCGAATGGCCTCGGCGAGGTCGGCGGGATTTTTGTTCGGCTGGTTTTCCAATGCCTCAAGTCGCAGTCGGAGGCGGGTGGTGTGGTCGGTGAGTTTGGAGACTTCGCCGGCTCCAAGGGTGCGCACGCGACTTTGGGCCCAGCGAATTTCCTCGAGGCTGGCTTT
>DQLO01000010.1 GCA_015660155.1 Verrucomicrobiota bacterium | reverse complement strand
TTCGATGCGGTTTTGTTGCTGCACCGTCAGCCGCATCGCCCGCTTGTCCACCGTCGCCGCCGTGCACATAAATTCATTCCCCGCGACATCGAGCACTGCGACGCGCTCACCCTCGCGCACACGCAGCACGGTGGCGGCGTGGTGGCTTTCGCGCTCATCGAGCGTCAACTCACCTTCGGTCACGCGTTCTGGCGGAAGATAAAAACGATGCATCAGCTAAAAAGATTCCGGGCTTTATCGAGAAACCCTTTGCTCTGTGGATTCACATCATCCCCGCACGAATCAGCGAATTCCTGCAGCTTGGCTTTTTGCTCTTTATTAAGCCGAGCGGGCACTTCCACATTCACGCGCACATTGAGATCGCCCGTGCCGTAGCCCTGTAAATTTTTTGCGCCGCGCCCCTTGAGACGAAAGGTGGTGCCCGATTGAGTGCTCGCGGGTATCTTGATGCTCGCGGTGCCGGTGAGCGTGGGCACTTTCAATTCGCCTCCCAAGGCGGCCGTCACAAAACGAATCGGCACTTCACAAATTAAATCGTCTTCTTCGCGATCAAAAATCTCGTGTGGCCGCACGTGCAGGATCACATATAAATCGCCATTGGGCCCGCCCCGCATCCCGGCCTCACCGTTGCCGCTACTGCGCAAACGCGTTCCCGTGTTCACCCCCTCGGGCACTTTGAGAGTGATGCTGCTTTTCTTTTCCTTGCGCCCGCCGCCCCGGCACTCGCCACAGGGTTTTTCCAAAACAGTACCCAAGCCGTCGCAGTGCGGACAGGTTTGCTGCATCCGGAAAAACCCGCGCTGCGCCACCACTTGGCCCTGCCCCTTGCAAGTGCCGCAGCGTTTGCGGCCGCTGCCGGGAGCCGCACCGGTGCCCTCGCATTTTTTGCAGCCATCGAGCTTGGTGATGGAAATTTTCTTTTCGCATCCGAGCACGGCATCTTCAAAATCGATTTCCATGTCGTAGCGCAAATCCGCGCCGCGTTGGGCGCCGCTGGGATCACGATTCTGGCCGCCTCCGCCGAAGAGTTGATCAAAGATGCCGCCGCCACCCCCGCCACCAAAAACCTGGTTGAAGAGATCCGCCGCGTTCGCTCCCCCGTGGAAGCCGCCGCCGCCGCCTCCGGCTTCAAATGCGGCATGGCCCATTTGGTCGTAGGCGGCTTTTTTCTGGTCGTCGCTGAGCACCTCATAGGCTTCGCCGACTTCCTTAAATTTATCCTCCGCACTTTTATCGTCGGGATTTTTGTCCGGATGAAACTTCACCGCCTGTTTGCGATAAGCTTTTTTTATTTCAGCCTCACCGGCATCTTTGCCCACGCCGAGTACTTCGTAATAATCGCGCTTGGCCATTAGTTCTCCGTGGGCTCAGCTTCCGTAATCGGCGCAGCTGCCACAATCACACGGGCCGGACGCACCAGTCGGTCATTGAGTTTGTACCCGCGCTGCACCTGTTGCAGCACCGTGCCTTCCGGAGCCTCGTCGGTGTGCTGCTGAGAAATGGCCTCATGCAAGTTCGGGTCGAATGTTTCTCCCTCCGCATCCACTGGTTCCACGCCCGATTCCTTGAGCACGCTGAGGAGCCGATCGTAAATCATCTGCACGCCGTCGCGAATGGCGGGGTCCGCCTTTTCCGCAGCGGCCAATGCCATCTCGAAATTATCCAACACCGGCAGCAATTTTTCTAACAAGCCTTGATTGGCGAATTGGCGTGCCTCGTCCTTTTCGCGCTGGGAACGCTTGCGGAAATTTTCGAGATCGGCAGCCTGTCGCACGAGCCGATCGTTGAGATCGTCAATTATCGCCTGCGCCTCCTTCATCGTTTTAGGGCCGACGGGTTCGTTTTCCTCGTAAGCCTCTTGTGCGACTTTTACGGCCAGTCGCTTTTCCAGCGCGGTCAACTCCGGTTGTTTAGCGGATTGCTTGTCTTTTTTCTTTCCCATGTTCCAGAATTTCATTCGGCTTTTTTGGCGACTTTCAAATCAATATGTAAATCACGTAATTGCTTCGCCTCCACCGCCGCCGGGCTGTCGGTCATCAAACACGAACCCTTGGCGGTTTTGGGAAACGCGATCACATCGCGAATGCTATCCGCGCCGCACAGCAGCGCGATCAATCTGTCGAAGCCCAGCGCGATACCGCCGTGCGGCGGACAGCCGTATTTGAATGCTTCCAGCATATAACCGAAGCGCGCCTGCGTGACCTCCGGCGATAGCTTCAGCAAATCTTCAAAAATAGTTTTCTGCAATTCAGGCTGATGAATTCGAATCGAGCCGCCGCCGAGTTCCACGCCATTCACCACCACATCATAATGCTGGCCGCGCACGCTTTTTGGATCGCTCTCCAACTTATCCGCATCTTCCTCCACCGGTGAGGTGAACGGGTGGTGGCTCGAAAACCAGCGATTCATTTCGCGATCAAAGGCCAGCAGCGGGAACTCAATCACCCACAGGAAATCAAATTGGTCCGCCGGAATTTCCAGTTTGCCCAACTCCACGAGTTTGCCGGCGGCGTACTGCCGAATGCGTCCGAGAATTTCACAAGCGTTGAGCCACTCATCGGCGGCGAACAGAATGAGGTCGCCCTCTTCGATGTTGAGCTTCTCTTGCAAAGCCGCCTTCTCGGCATCGCTGAAAAATTTTACAATCGGTGATTTCCATTCGCCGTTTTCGACTTTGATGAATGCGAGCCCCTTCGCGCCAAGGCCCTTGGCGATGTCTGTCATCGTTTCCATTTGGCCCTGCGTCACGCAGGCAAAGCCCTTGGCGTTGATGACTTTCACCACCCCGCCCCGCTCCACCGCACCGCTGAATACCTTGAACCCGCTCGCGGCAAACTCCTCCGTGAAGTCGGCGATCTCTATCGCGTAGCGCGTATCCGGTTTGTCGCTGCCGTAGCGATCCATCACCTCGCGATACGCAATGCGCGGGAACGGCGTGGGCACGTCGTAGTCGAGCGCGGTTTTCCAAACGGTTTTCAACAAGTTCTCGATGAGCGCGTAAATATCCTCGCGATCGATGAAGGACATTTCGATATCAATCTGCGTAAACTCCGGCTGCCGATCCGCGCGCAAATCTTCATCACGATAACAGCGCGCCAGTTGAAAATATTTGTCCACCCCCGAACACATCAGGATTTGTTTGAACTGCTGAGGCGATTGCGGCAGCGCATAAAATTCGCCGGGCGAGATGCGGCTGGGCACCAGAAATTCACGCGCGCCTTCCGGCGTGGACTTGAACAGCGTCGGCGTCTCCACTTCCAAAAACCCCTGCTCATCCATGAACACGCGCGTGGCGGTGGCCACTTTGCTGCGCAGCCGAAGGTTATGCGCCATCTCCGGACGGCGCAGATCAAGATAGCGATACTGCAAACGTAACTCCTCATTCACCTTGGCCGCCGCCTCGGGGTCATCGATTTGAAAAGGCAAAACCGCAGCGGCGTTATGCACCTCCATCACGGCCGCCACAATTTCAATTTGGCCGGTGGGGATTTTTGCGTTCTCCGTGTCATCGGGCCGCTGGCGCACTTTGCCAGAAATGCTAATGACGCTTTCGCTGTGCAGTTTGCCAGCCGACTCCACCAACGCGGCGTCAGTTTCCTGTGGGTCGAATACCACTTGCGTACGCCCTTCGCGGTCACGCACGTCGATAAAAATCACCCCGCCCAAGTCGCGGCACGAGTGAACCCAACCCGAAAGCGTGGCCTCGCCGCCCGCGTCCGGTAACCGTAATTCGTTGCAATGATGCGTTCGTTTCATGAAATTACCCCCAACGCCCTCGGGCGAAATGGAGGCGGATACTGCCCGAAAGTCGCAGGAAATCAAACAAATTTCCTGAAACTAGTTCGAAAAATGAGTGAATCCAATTAACCCTACTCACTTCGACTCATTCCAAAGAATCCGCAGGTTATGCGTTTGGCGACAGGCGATGATGATGTCGGGTTTGCCGTCACCATTTAAATCACCGGCTTTGATGTCTTCCACGGCGGTTTCTTTGCCGCTGAGTTGGTAAGTTTTCCATTTGGAATAATTAGCATTTTGCGGGACGTACAACTTCACACCCGGCACACCACGCGTGGTCATCCCGCGCCAACCGGCCACCACTTGGTCGCCACCTGTGCCGAGAAAATCCGCCGTGGCCAATGCGTGGCCGTCCTTCAACGATTCATCCAGCACCCGGCGTTGCCAGGATAAACTGGTGGTAGAAAGATAAACCACCACAGTGCTTCCATGCTTGGGCTCGATTGTGGTGATGAAGCGTTTGCCGGTGACTGTGCGGCCATCGCGCACTTCGCCGGCGTAGTTTGAGGTGAATCGCATGTACTTCCATTTATCATTGCGATCACGCCCGAACCAGTAAACGCCTTCCAACCCTGCCTGCAAAAATTCTTCGCGCCCATCGCGGTTCCAGTCGATGGGATGAAAATTATGGCTGTCGTGCATGAAATTAGAAACCAATGTGCGCTTCCATTCGTCGGCGGGATTCTTGGGCATCCGATAGGTGTAGACATTGATGCCATCGCCCTTGCCTCCTTTGTTGCCGCGGCCATGCAGCGGCTTCACAATCAAATCGAATTTGCCCTTACCCGATTTAATCCAATGCAGGCGATGAGTTGT
>DQLO01000209.1 GCA_015660155.1 Verrucomicrobiota bacterium | reverse complement strand
TGACCACCGAAGCCGCCCATCTGACCGCCCATGCCGCCGTTCATACCTCCCATGTTGGAGACACCTTGGGCTGCGTTCATGGCACTGCCCATGCCGCTCATGCCCATACCTTGGAGGCCGCTGCCGATGCTCATGGCACCGCCGAGTCCGCCGAGGGAGAATTGGGCGATGAGGGTGGGAGCGGTTGTGATGAATGCGAAAAGGAGGGCCACGGTGATGGCGCGTGGACAGGATGTATGGCTAGTCTTCATAATACCACTCTGTTGGACGGTTAGCGTCTTGGTTTGGTCACTTTATTTCGAGTTTTTCTTAATAAAGTTATGTCATCGGGCCGTGGCCAAATGCTACGTAAACGTACTAGTTGGACGGGGTTTGTCAACCGATTTGGTGATTTTTTTGAACTTTTTTTTGGCTGATTATTCGAGGCCTTGTTCTTCGCCGCGGGCGGTTTTGACGGCTTGGTTGTAGGCTTGGATGACGTTGGCTTCGTGAATAATACCGGAAAGCCGCATGTTTTCGGTGTTTTCGACGACGGGAATGCTGACGCCGACGAATTCTTCGATGATTTCGAAGCCGGTGTTGAGGTCGGTTTCTTCGGTGAGGATGTGCTCGGGCATTTGGGCGAGGTCGCCGGCGGTTTGGTTTCCGCGGGTTTTGAGGGCGTCCCACGCGCTGGCGAGGGTGATGGCGCCGAGGAGTTTATGGCTGGCATCGGTGACGTAAAGATCAGCTTCGGGATTGGCGCGCAGGGCTTTTTCGATGGCGGGCACTTCGGCCTCAGGCGCGATGGTGTGGTATTCGGTTTCCATCACTTCGCGAATGCGGCGGCGTTGGAGGATGAGCACTTCGCGTCCGGCATTGATGTCGATGCCGGCGGCTTGCACTTGGTGGAGGAAAAATGAGCGCGCGAAAAATTTGTTGGTGACGAGGTTGCTGATGACCACGGCGACCATCACGGCGGTGGCGACGGAGTAGTTTTGGTTCAACTCAAACACAATCAGAATTGTTGCGATGGGCGCGCCGACGACGGAGCTGATGCAGGCGCCCATTCCGGCGAGGGCAAAGATTTGGTAGTAGCTCGGATCGGTGGCCATGGCGATGGCGGCACCGACCATGGCGCCAATGCAAAGCGCGGGACAGAACACGCCGCCGTGCATTCCGCAGCTGAGGCAGAGCGCGGTGGCGGCGATTTTGAAGATGATTAAAAAGCACAATAATTGCAGCACGTACTCGCGGCCTTGATCTTGGATGACTTGGGTGGTGGTTTCCTCCACGAGGCCGAGGAGGTTGGGCAGCCAAATGGCGACGAGGCCGATGGCGAGTCCGGCGAGGGCGGGGCGCAGCCAAAGTGGGACTTTAGTTTTTTTGACCGCTTTGCCCATAGCCACGATGCCGCGCATATAGATGAGGGCAAAGAAGGCGGAGATGAGGCCGACGATGGCGAAGAGGGGGTATTGGCTGAGGGTGAGCTCGGCGGGGGCGGTGAGGTTTTGGAAGCCATCAAAGAAGCGGCCGTGATGGATGGCCACGGCGTTGCCGGCCACGGCGGCGATGGTGATGGGGGCAAAGGCGCGGAGCGAGTAGTGGCCGATGATGGCTTCGTGGGTAAAAATGACGGCGGCGATGGGGGTGTTAAACGAAGTGGCAATGGCGCTGGCGACTCCGCAGCCGAGAAAGGTGACGGTGTTGGTGCGGCCGAGATTGAAGAGTCGGCCGAAGCCGGAGCCGAGCGTGGCACCCAAATGCACGGCGGGCCCATAGCGGCCGACCGATGCGCCGAGCCCAATGGAGCTGATGCAGACGAGCGCGGTGGAGATGCCTTCGCGGATGGGCATGATGCCGTCGTTGTTGATGCGGGCGATGATGGCATCGGCGGGGCCATGACCGCGGGGGAGTTTGAAGGCGAGGTATAAGAGGCCGATGAAAAGTCCGCCGCCGGTGAGGGCAACGAGGATGTGCCATTTAGGGACGTCGGTGAAGGAGCCTTGTTTGTAATCAAACCGGATTGTGTGGTTGGGCTCGGGGCCGGGCAAGTGCGCGGCAAGCTGGGTGGCATTGGCATCGGCGGCGATGGGGATGAGGTGTTTGCCATCGAATTTGAGGGCGATGGGTTGGCCTTCGACTTCGACGCGGACTTGGTCGTCCTTGAAACTCCATTGGCCGGTGACGGGCGTTTGGCGCACGCCATCGCGGGTGGTGATGATGATGCAATCGCCGGCGGTGGGCCATTGGGTTTGCTTGAGGCTGTTGAGGTCGTGCGAGTTGTTGCCGCGAAAATCGAGCGAGAGTTTGTTGTGGGCATCGACCTTGTGCGTGTAGCGGCCGCTGGGGGAATCGTTCCAATCGAAGTACACCCAGTTGACCACGCGATCGAAGGCCTCCATAAAGCCCAGCGTGGCATAGGAAACGCCCGAGCCGATGACGACGGAAAGGACGAGTAATAATAACAGATTAGTGCCGGCCTGATAAGGCGGCTTCTGCTTGCGATCGAACAGTTTTTTAACAGCCTCCAGCATACACCCGACGCGCTGGGATTATATAAAAAACTGGCTGAAAAAGCAATGCCGCGCTAAGCGCTGGCGGTGGCGAGCACGAGGTCGAACTGGCCTTGTAAGTACGCGCCGTATTCGCCCTTCACTTTTTTGAGGGCCACAATGAGCGGCGACTCGCTGGCCCACGGGTCGTTGGCAATATGTTTGTCGCCCTTAAAATAACATTGGGTGATCACCCGCGCGTGGCCTTTGGCTTGCGCCATGTAATGAATGTGCGCGGGCCGCGTCGTGCGACCAATTCCGTACGCGGCGGGTTTGATGGTTTCGTATTCGTAATAGCCTTGCTCGTCGGTGACGAGCCGGATGCGGTTCTTAAAATTACTACGGGCGGGTTGGGTGCCGCCGCTGAAGCCGTGCGCATCGGCGAGCGTGGGGCGTTTGTCGGTGCGCGGCGCAGTTTGAAAATCGTAAACGCCTTTGTGATCGGCCTGCCAAACATCAAGCACCGTGTGGGCGAGCGGTTCGCGGGTGCGATGGCTCCACACGCGGCCACGCATCACGAGCAGTTCGCCGGGCGCGAGCGGCGCGGTTACCTTGCCGCGATACGGCGCGCCGCCGGCCCAAAATGGCCCGAGGATGTCCGCGTGCGTCGCCTTCCATTTTCCTTCGGGAACCACGTCCTCGCCCTTGCCTTTGAGAAAATTGATGTAGCCGTGGCTGTCCTCGGTGGACGGCGTGGGCGCGGCGGAAGCGGGCAGGGCAAGGGCAGCCAAGCCACTGAGGGCCAGAAAATCTCGGCGATTGCGTGGTGTGGAATCGTTTTTCATGATGTTTATGGGACGCAGCAGATTGGCAAAAGGTTACTCAGCCTTTTCGTTGCCAACCGCGTCTCGGGACATTATACTCCGTTTCCGATGACCAAGCATCTTTTTATTTCCGGCATGGCGTGTGCCTGTCTGTTAGTCGGATTGGCCGGTTGTGTTTCACCAAACACTGCGCCACCCACCAACGTGCAAAACCACGGCGACGTTCCACCGGCTCCCGGCAGCGCGGCGGTTTCACCCATCGAAACCCTCACGCCGCTGCAGTAACCCCGCCGCCTCTATGGACGCCGTGCAGGAACGGCTGGCGCGCTGGACCGCGCCGGACCAAACGCACCCCCTCGCCAAACGCGAGGCCGATCTTGCCGCATTGGTGGACGGCGACAAAACCGCGTGGGAATCCTACGGCCAACATTACGAAGGCTGGACGATGGAAGATATGGAACGCCTCCTCACCGGCGTGCGCGCGGCTCGGCGCGAAACGCTTTAGAGGTCAACGCTTTAAGTTTCACTGATTCCTATGATTTGGATTGTGCCGGCCATCGTGCTCGTGGTGCCGTTGGTGGCGGTTTACTTCCTGCTCATTCGGTCGATGGACCGCTATCATCCCGCGCCGTGGTGGAAGCTGGCGCTGTGCCTCGCGTGGGGCGCGGTGGGCGCGGTGGGGATTTCAGTGGTGGGCGATCTGCTCGGGCAAGGCGCCATCAGTTTTGCGATGGACCTCGATTTTGATGACGAACAAGTCTTCAACGCCTCCGCCACCTTCGTCGCACCACTCGTGGAAGAACCCGCCAAGGCATTGGGTTTATTATTTATTTATATATTTTCCAAAAAACGCGGGCACGAATCGCTCGGGCCATTGCGCGGCGCGGTGTTTGGCGGCATCATCGGGCTGGGGTTTACGTTGTCCGAAGATGTTTTATATATCATCCAAGGCGGCACAGCGGCGGGTGGCGCGGGATTTGTCGGCACGTTTTTCCTGCGTACGGTGATGCTCGGCCTCGGGCACGCCACCTACACGGCGATGACGGGGCTCGGCTTCGGATTGTTCGCCACCATGCGCGGGGGTTGGCGCTGGGCCATGCCGCTGGCGGGGTTGGCACTGGGGATGTTGCTGCATTTTGGGCGCAACCTGTTCGGCTCGTATTGGTTGATGGAAGGCTTGGGCGTGGCGGTCTCGCTGCTGCTCAACGCGGCGGTGGTGGTTGTTTTGTTCGGGTTGCTGATTTGGCTGGGCTGGCGCGATCGGCAACGCATCATCGAAGGCTTGCAAGGCGTTACCGGCGTACTCATCACGCCCGCCGAATACGCCGCAGCCACCAGCGGATGGATGCTCTTGCCCGGTTGGAATTTGTTCAACCTCATCGGCTTGCCCGGCGGCTTCCGCGCCGCGCGCCGCAAACAGGCGAACCTCTTCCAGCTCGCCTTCCTCCGCCAACGCGCCCGCCACGCGCCGCCGGAAATCCCCGGCCAACCCCCCACGCTCGATTCCGAAACCGATCGCCTCATCGCCGAACTCCACGCCGCCAATCAACAAGGCACCCGC
>DQLO01000278.1 GCA_015660155.1 Verrucomicrobiota bacterium | reverse complement strand
TGCGAGCGGCGTGCGGCGGTTGCGGTAGAGCACGCCCGCGCCTTGCGGGCCGCCAAAGCGATGGGGGGTGAGGGTGAGCAGCGAAATGTTTGCCGCCGCCACGTCGATGGGTAGCCAACCTCCGCTCGCGGTGGCATCCACCAAAAACGGAATGGCGCGATCGGCGGCGATGGCGCCGATGGCGGCGATGTTTTGGAGGGTGCCGAGGTCGTGGCTGGCGTGATGTGTGGCGATGAGGATTGTTTTGTCCGTAACGGCTTCGGCAATTGTTTTTGGCGAAACAAATCCTTCGGCATCCACGGGCACGCGCGTGGCTTTGAAACCATTTTCCTCCAACCACACGACGGATTGCTCGATGGACGGATGCTCGATGTTTGAGAGCACGATGTGATTGCCGCGTTCGCGTTGGGCGAAGGCTGTGCCTTTCACGGCGAGGTTGTTGGCCTCGGTGCCGCTGCTGGTGAATAGGATTTCTTCCGGTGTGCCGCCGATGAGTTGGGCGCATTGCTCGCGAGCGGAGGCGATGGCCTCGCGCGCGGCCAAGCCGTGATGGTGCTCCTCGAAATATGGCCGCATCGCCTCGCGCACTTCGGGCGCAAGGGGCGTGCCCGAAAGGTGGTTGAGATACACGCGGCGTTTCATTGGGCGAAGGTAGCCGGTGAGAGAGAAGTTTTCAACGCAGGGGTGGGGTGGCTTCTCCGAAATCGCCGTGGCGCGCTCGGAGAGCACGCCCTACCCGCTGCGCCACACGAATTTGTGCCTTGCACCGAGGGCTGGTTTTCCGTAGGGCTGGCGGCGTTATGGGAATTTTATCGGGCAAAACAGGCGTCGTCTTTGGCGTGGCGAATAAGCGATCCATTGCGTGGGCCATCGCGCAGGCGTGGAAAGAGGCGGGCGCGAACTTGGCGTTTACGTATCAAGGCGAACGGCTGAAGGACAACGTGAGTCAATTGGCAGAGACCTTTGGCGACGACACGCTGATTACCGAATGCGACGTGACGCAGGATGACCATATCGACCGTGTGTTCAATGAAGTGGGCGACAAGTTTGGCGGCAAGCTGGATTTGATGCTGCACGCAGTGGCCTTCGCGCCGAAGGAAGCGCTGGAGGGAACGTTCGTGGCCACCACGCGCGAAGCCTTTCGCGTGGCGCACGACGTGAGCGCGTACTCGCTGGTGGCACTGACCCGCGCGGCGGCACCATTGATGACCGAAGGCGGCAGCATTGTAGCGATGAGTTATTACGGCGCGGAAAAGGTGATCCCGCATTACAACGTGATGGGCGTGGCCAAGGCCGCGCTGGAGGCGAGCACGCGTTATTTGGCCAGCGATTTGGGTGAGCAAAAAATCCGCGTCAATTGTATCAGCGCGGGACCGGTAAATACGTTAGCCGCGCGTGGCATCGCGGGTTTTAGCAGCATGCTTAAACATTACGAAGCGCACGCGCCGCTCAAGCGCAATGTGCTGCCCGAAGAGCTGGGCGCCACCGGCACCTTCCTCGCCAGCGACGGCGCGGCGGCGATCACAGGCCAAGTGCTCTATGTCGATTGCGGATATCAAGTGATGGGCATGTAGCCTTTTTGCTTGGAAACAAACCTGCTTCATTGTGTTATGGCCTTTCTCCATGGCCATTGTTTCTCATCCTGCCCCTTTCCCGCCCGGCTTCAAGCCGAAGTGGCGGGATATCCTTGAGACAAACGTGGCTCTGTATCGGCGGTTGCCGGAAGATCTGACATTGGTGGTGGAAGAAATGATCCCGTGGTTCGTCGGCAAGGTGCTTTGGGAGTGGGACAAGTGGGTGGGCCCCACCCCCGACAAGGAAATGCAAAAGGTCTGCGTCGCATGCGAAGCCTGTGTATTGATCGCGCGTCGATCCAAGAAAGATTACGAACATTTCCACACATTCGTGTTTCATCAAATGCACGTAACGGATAAGGACGGTAAAAATTGGGGAGGATGGGCAGAGCCGGGGGGGACCATTCGGCAGTCGTGGCGGAGCACAAAAAACGGTATGCACGATGGGGTAGATAACCACAACGTCACGTTACACGAGTTCGGACACATGCTGGATTACAGAGATTCCGATTTTGATAGTGTTCCGCGCTTTGAAAACAAGGCCGCCAGGTTTGATTACCAACTTTTCCTTGAAGAGGAATACGCGGATATTTGCAGCGCATGGGAGAAAAAAACAGGCAACGAAGTCATTCGCAAATATGCCACCACCGATAAAGCCGAGTTCTTTACCTGCGCCACGGAGGCATTCTTCGAACGATCTGAAATGTTGAAATTCATGCGACGCGAGCTTTATGACTGGATGAAGCGTATTTACCAGATGGATCCGGCCGAGTGGCCCGAGCGCATCAGCCAGGCGGAGCTGCAGGACGAACGGTATGACCAATGGAGCGACTGGATGCGCCGGTCCACTTGGCAATCTAAAAATGAAGAGATGATTTCATGGCCCGACGGGGTGGACGCGGCAGACTACGCAGGGTGGTTTGAACAGGAAAAAGGGCGTCTGGAACGCGAGAAACGCGAACGGAAAGAACGCGAGTTTGCCGAGAAGATGCGGCGGGAAAAGGAACGGGCGACCAAAGAGCAGCGAGAGGCCAAAGAACGAGAGCGCAAGGAGAAAGAAGAATCAGAACACAAGGCGCGAGAGCGGTATCTGTTAAACAACCGCACCGTCATCGTGGAATACCCCAATGGCACCCCCCAGCTAAAATACAAGCTCGTCGACGGCCATCGTGAGGGGTTGATGCAGCGCTGGGACGAGGAGGGGCAGCTGCGCGAGGAGACGGAATTAATCCGCGGCAAAAAGCACGGCAGGGTGGTTTATTATTACTCCAACGGCAAGAAAGAGATGGAGGGCTTCTTTGCTCTCAACCTGCGCGCGGGCATTTGGCTGGGCTGGCACGAAGATGGATCGCCCAGCTTTCGTACGGAATATCGCGAGGGCGAGCTTCACACGTGGGAGCAGTTTGGCGAAGACGGCAAGTCGCGCACGTACGGCAAGGTGAAGAATCGGTTTGGCGCATGACGCGCTTGGGCGTTGGCACGGGGCCGCTGGCGGCGTACAGTATCGCGCATGGGCAAGGGTGCCATGGAAATCAAATCAAGCTGGGCGGCGGTGCAGGATCACACACGGCATTTTTCGGATTTTACGTTTGTGTATCCGGTCATCTCGCGCCGCAGCAAGGGGCTTTCCATCGGCGTGAATCTCAACCCAGACAAGATTTGCAATTTCGACTGCATTTAC
>DQLO01000402.1 GCA_015660155.1 Verrucomicrobiota bacterium | reverse complement strand
CACCCGCGATGCTCATCACCCGCCGCCCCGCTCGCGGGGAAGTCACCCAGCTGCACGTGGTCAACAAGCCCAACGGCGTGCCGGTGGCCTTGACCGATGGCACCGAGCCGGTGCGATCGGCGGCGTATCATCCGAAGGATGGCAACTACATTTTATTTTTGCGGGATGCCGGTGGCAGCGAAAAATATCAGGTGTTCCATCTCGATGTGGCCGCAAAAAAAACCACGATGCTCACCGATGGAAAACACCGCCACACCGGCGCGCGTTGGTCGCCCGATGGCCGCCGCATCGTTTATTTTTCACCCAAACGAAACGGGCGCGACAACGATCTTTACACGATGGATCCGTTGAAACCCGCCAGCGAAAAACTGCTGGCCAAGCTGCCCGGCGGCGGTTGGTGGATTTCGGATTGGTCGCCCGATGGCCGCTTGATTTTGGCGATTGAATACTTCTCCATCAATCACAGCCGCATCCACATCATCGATGCGGCCACCGGCGAGCGCTCGTTGTTTTCGCCCGTGACCAAAGCCGAAGTAAGCCACGGCCGCGCGCGGTTTGATCCGCAAATGCGCGCGGTGTATTACACCTGCGACGAGTCCTTTGATTTCCAACACATCGTGCGCGTGGATTTCAAGGACGGCCGCCGCACGCGGTTGCTCACCGAAATTCGCTGGGACGTGGAGAGTTTGGAAATTTCCAAGGATGGCAAAACGCTGGCGGTGGTGCACAACGAAAGTGGCGTGAGCCGGCTGCGCTTGGTGGATGTAAAAACGCAGCGCGTGCTGTACACGCCCAAGTTGTATTCGGGAGTCATCCACTCCGTCGCCTGGCGCGCCGACGGGTTGCTCGCGTTTGACCACGAGTGGGCGCATTCGCCCGGCGAGGTGTACGTGCTCGATCTTTCGCCAGTGAGCCGCGTGCGCTGGCAATCGGCGGGGCTCGGCGGGCTCAATCCCTCCAAGCTGCCCATCCCCGTGCGCGACACCTTCACCAGCCGCGATGGCACGAAATTTGATGCGTGGTTTTATTATCCCGGAAATTATTTTGATAAAGGAAGGCACACCCAGTTTTCACGACTAACAGTATCCGGCGGATTGCCGGCGGTGATTTCTTATCACGGCGGGCCCGAGAGCCAATTTCGGCCGCGCTTCATGGGCGGCTATAATTATCTGCCCGGCGAAATGAACGTCGTACTCGTGTGCCCCAACGTGCGCGGCTCGCGTGGGTACGGCAAAAAATTTCTCGCCGCCGACAACGGCGCAAAGCGCGTGGGCGTGATGCTGGACGTGGAGGCACTCCGCAACGGCCTCAATGAAATGCCGAACATCGACGGCAATCGGCTCGCGGTAATGGGCGGCAGCTACGGCGGTTACATGACGCTCGCCTCGCTCACGCATATGCCCGGATTTTTTAAGTGCGGCATCGATCGCGTTGGCATTTCCAGTTTTGTTACTTTTTTGAAAAACACAAGCGACTATCGGCGCGACTTGCGCCGCGCGGAATACGGCGACGAGCGTGATCCCAAAATGCGCAAAGTGCTCGAGGCAATTTCCCCGCTTAACCAAATGCAAAAGCAAATGCAGAAACCGGATTTCCAATTCAGTCCGCTGCTCATCGTTCAGGGCGCAAATGACCCCCGCGTGCCCGCCAGCGAAAGCGCCCAAATGGAAGCCGCCCTCCGCGCCAAAGGCCAAACGGTGTGGTACCTGCTCGCCAAAGACGAGGGCCACGGCTTTCGCAAAAAAATCAATCGTGACTTCCAATACCTCGCCACGATGGAATTTTTCCGAAAGCATTTGCTCGGCAAAGATTAGCCCTTCGCGTACAACGCGCCGATGAAACGCGTACGCCATTTTGCCAGCGACAATAATTCCGGCATCTGCCCCGAAGCCTGGGCCGCGCTGGAGGAAGCCAACCACGGCCACACCCCCGGCTACGGCGAGGATCCGTGGACGCGCAAGGCGGCCAATCTCATCCGCGATGTGTTCGAAACCAAATGCGAAGTGTTTTTTGTGTTCAACGGCACGGCGGCGAATTCGCTTGCGCTGGCGTCCACCTGCCAAAGTTATCACAGCATCCTCTGCCACGAATTCGCCCACGTGGAAAACGACGAGTGCGGCGCGCCGGAGTTTTTTTCCAACGGCACCAAAGTGCAGCTTTTGCCCGGCAAACAAGGACGCCTCACGCCCGCGGGCATCGAGCACGCGGTGCTCAAGCGCACGGATTTGCATTACCCCAAGCCGCGCGCCGTCACCGTCACGCAGGCCACCGAGCTGGGCACGGTGTACACGCCCGACCACCTCAAGGCCATTCGCAAGGCGGCGAAGAAGCACGATCTAAAAATTCATATGGACGGCGCGCGCTTCGCCAACGCCGTCGCGCAGCTCGGCGTGAAGCCGAAAGACATCACGTGGAAAGCCGGCGTGGACATCCTCAGCCTCGGCGCGACCAAGAACGGCACGCCGGTGGGCGATGCAGTGGTTTTTTTTAATAGCAACCTCGCGCACGAATTTGAATGGCGCTGTAAACAAGCCGGCCAGCTCGCCTCCAAAATGCGTTACATCGCCGCGCCGTGGGTGCATTTGTTGCGCGACGGCGCGTGGCTGCGGCACGCCGCGCACGCCAACCAAATGGCCGCACGCCTCGCGCGCGCGTTAAAAAAAATCAAGGGCGTCGAACTGCTGATGCCGCGCCAAGCCAACGGCGTGTTTGTGGAATTGCCGTTGCCGGTGATTGACGCGCTGCACGCGCGCGGCTGGCATTTTTATACCTTCATCGGCGCAGGCGGCGCGCGCCTAATGTGCTCGTGGGATACCACGCCGGAAGATGTCGATGCCTTCGCCGCCGACCTCGCCGAGTTGATGGCCAACCGAAAAAAACTGCGCCCCAAGACCCGCAAAGGGAAGGGACGCTAGTTGAATCGGAAAATAAAAAAACCGGTTTACCGGCGTGGTCGGGGTGCGGGCTTGCCAATTGCTCCGGGAGGAAGGCCCGGAAACGGACCGATGACTGGCGGCTTCGGTGCGGCTGCATTTTTTCGCAGATTCATCAGCTCGTGTGCCACCAGTGCGAAAGCGTCGGTGCCGATGAGTTTGCCGCCCGGTTGCGGCTGCTCCAGCTTGGTGCCGGTGGGCAGGGTGAGTACGATTTGTTTTTCGCCGTGGGTGAGGGTGAGCACGTGCGGGTTGGCACCGCGAAATTTTCCGAGACGCGCGGGAAGCTTCTCGATCTGTGCAGTGGCTATCGCGGCCTTAATGGATTGGGCTTGGGCGTCGGTCAGTTTGCCTTGCTTCTCGATGGGCCGGAGTTGCTGGTTGAAAAACTGCCGACGATTCCACGTGCCGTCAACGTTGATGGTGGTGACCCAACCGGTGAATCCCGCGAAGCCCCCCTGCGCGTCCTTGAGCGAAATTTTCTTGGGCAGCACACCGCCTTTCGGGTCTTTGCTGCTTTTGCCCCGGTTAGGGTTGGCTTTGTCCTTGTCCAGATTTTGCTGAATCCAGCGGGCTAACGTGCTGCTGCCGCGGCCGTACCCGCCAGGGAGCGGTCGCAAGTCGCGCGTTTGCAGACGCGGCGGCGCACCCCAATGCGCGGGGAAACGGCCTTTGCTAGGATTCGGGCGGGGACGCGGCTTGATGACGGGCGGTTTTTCGCCGCCGTGAAGCATTTTGTAAACTTCACGCGGGGAGCGGCGCTCGCCTTTGCGTTCATCAAACCACGGTGAGCCGCCAATGAACACGCGGCCGCTCGGAATTTTCATGCCGCCTTTGACCCACTCCTCAAAGGTGGGCACGTCAGTTTGTTTTCCACTGCCGGGTTTGCCACCTTTCAATTCAGCAAGTTCTTTTTCAAGTGCGGCGAGTTGGGCTTTATGTTTTTGAAAACCCTCAGGGGTAAAACGTGCGCGCCGCGCGAAATCTTTCATTCGGGCAATTTCCTTCTCAAGCACAGCAATTCGAGCCTGTTTGTTGCCAGGGCCACCTTTGGCTTTGTCGGCATCCATGTTTTTTTGAATCCACTTTGCTATAGTACCACTTCCTTGACCGTAACCACCTGGGAAGGGGCGCAGATCACGGGTCCCGATGCGCGGTGGCGCACCCCAGTGGGTGGGAAAAGGTTTTCCATTAGGTGCCCTGTATACTTTAACATTACCGGGTTTCCCCCCGCCGGCCTGCAATGTAGCCAGCTCTTTTTCAAGTTCAGCCAGCTTGGCATTATGTTTGCGAAGCCCTTCGGGGGTAAAACGTGCGCGGCGGGCAAAGTCTTTCATGCGCGCAATTTCATTTTTCAGTTCTGCAATCCGTGCCTGATTGTTGCCCGCAGCTGGTTTTGCCCTTCCTGTGCCGCCTTCTGCCACCGCAACAGTCACCTTGAAAGTCTTTACGGGCGGGTTTTTTTCAAACACACGACGGTATTCCAGACTGATCTCATTCTTCCCGAGTTTCATCGCCTGAAACGTGGCTGTAGACATTCCCGGGGCACCCAGTGCACGACCGCCAGCTTTGTGGGTGATTTCACCCAAAAGTTTCATCTCATGGCCGCGAGTAACATTGTTCCAGGTGAAGCCTGTGGTCGGGTTACCCGCCAGGCTGATCTCAATACGTTGGCCTGCCTTAACGGTAATCGTTTTGCCATTATCCTTGGCAGTCAACTGGGTAACGCCAGTCTCACCTGTGCTGGCTGTGCCAACCTTGTTCAGAGTAATACTGGAAACAATCAGTCCATTGCGCGGCGCGTCATCCGCAATGCGTCGATCCATGATGTAACATGAAACCAGAAGCCCTTGCTTGTCAGAGCGAATGGAGCGGCGCTCAAATTGTTTCAGTGGTTTTTGGGCTGTTTCGAGAGCAATCTTGTAGAGCTCATCGAGTGTCTTGGCGGGGGCTCCTCCCTTATTGGTTCCGATTGCCTTACCCGTTTCCACCCAACTGATTGTCTTAGGCTGGGCTGGTGCCCCTCCGCCCGGACGTGGCGGCGCAATGGGTCTTGCCCTGTTGAATGTGCGAAAATGGCGCTCTGCCACCTTGTTATTCCTCACCACGATTGTGGTTTCATGGCCAAAGCCAACCCAGCTCTGGAATCCAATCTTATAGCTGTAATTGCCTTTGCACTTTGCCTTGGCGGCTTCCCATCCCTTGATGCCTTCCTTTATCTTGGCGGTATCTACTTTGGCCTGTCTCTCGGCCAGTTCCCTTGCCTTGGCGTTGGGATCGAATGCCGGCGGATCCACGGGGCGTGGAGCTACCGGATCGATGGCAATTGGAGGAGCCGGTGCTGGAACGGGAACCCCATTCTTGGCGTCCTTATCCAGATTCTTTTGAATCCACTTGGCCACGGTGCTGCTGCCTAAGCCATAGCCGCCGGGAAGCGGGCGGAGGTCTTTGGTTTGCAGACGCGGCGGTGCGCCCCAATGTTTGGGGAAGGCTTTGCGTCCGCCGGGTTGGGCGGCGATGGGCTTACCCGCCACAGGCTTTTGGCAAGCTTCACATTTGTCGGATTTGGCGCTGCATTTATTGCAGAGTTTGAATGCCCCACTGCTAGTGTGGTTTTCGCATTTCGAGCATTTGCCGATGCTGGAGATGAACGCCAGTTTGCTGCATTTGGGACAAAGGTCGGCCCAAGCGTTGAGGGTAAACACCGCCAGTGCGACGGCTAGGAGCAGGTTAGTTTTTTTCATTTTTGGTTTCTTCAAAGATTTCGTAGATGGTTCCGTTCAGCACAAACTGCACGTTGCGGCCGAGTGCCAGCCACTGCGCGGCTTTGGGTTCTTTGGCGAGCAGCGCGAAGTAGGCGTCGCTGTTGAACGCCACGCGGTTGCGTTTGGCCTTGGCGGCTTCGGCGGTTTGCACGGTGCTGTCGATCCAACAGCGTTCGTTTTGCGTGAAGTTTTTGCCGGCGGCATAGCGCATCGGCTGCGACACCGTGCGGGTTTGGCCGCGTTGGCCATTGGCACTCAAGCGACCGCGGGCATAAAACTGCGTGCCGCCGCCAGAGACTGAGGAACTTGGTGCGGGGATGCCTCCCGCAGCAAGTTCGCCACGGAAGCCAAAGTTGGCCTGTTGCGCTTCGCGGTTACTGCTGGCGCTGGCGTGGTAGCTTTTGGCTTCTTTTAAAAGTTTGTTCGCGCGGGCGCTGCCGATGGCCTGGTTGCCGGCTTTGTCCGCCTTCAATGCATCGTACTGAGCCTTCGCTTGCGCGAGCACATCGCGATCGGCCTCGAAGTTGCGCAGCGTGCGTTGGGCGACGGGCACGCCGCGGCGTTTCTCGTCCTCGATGATGAGGTACGCGGTGTACGGCGTCACGATGCCGTATCGGCGCGCGAGTTGGGTGACCTCTTCTTTGATTTCCTTTTTCTCGCCGTGCAACCGGATTTCATCGAGCAAATAACCCACGCGCCGAGTGGCCCAAAGGCGCGGGATGAACGAATGATCCGCCTTGGCGGGGAAGGTAATTGGAAATTCAAACTGTGTTTTCTTGCCGGCCAACGTGCCTTCGAGCAGCACGTCGCCCTTGCCTTTGCCTTTGTAACGGCCAACGAGCACGAGCTCTTCACCCTTAAACAAATCGGGCAACGGACTGGGGTAAAGTTTGCTCACCCGAATGCCTTCGGGGAATTTCAGCTTGGGATTGGCCAGCACGGGCTCTTTTATTTTTGTGTAAAAACTGGAGACCTTCACTTCGATGTCCTCGTTGGGTGTCACGTAAGTGGAACTGGCGCGGGTTTCCTCGGTGATTTTATCGAGCAAATGCGCGTTCACATCCGTGCCGATGCCGAAGCAAAACACGCGGGTTTTGCCGGCGGCGGCGCCCACGTTTTTCACGATTTGGCCTTCGCCGGTGATGCCGATGGTGGGGCGGCCGTCGGTGAGAAAAATCACAAGGAAGGGCCGGTTGCTTTTCTCCGGCTTGAGGTCAAGGGCCTCGATGAGGGCGGCGTTGATGGCGGTGCCGCCGATGGGCTTGAGGTCGCGGATGAAATCCAGCGCTTGTTTGCGATTGCCGGAGCTGGCTTTTTTGAGGCCGCCAAAGAGGGAATCGGTTTCGGTGGAGAAACGCACGACCTCGAAGCGGTCGCCGTCATTCAGATTCGCCACGCAAAACTGGAATGCTTTTTTCGCTTGCTCCAGTTTGTTGCCGGCCATCGAGCCGGAAGTGTCGATGACAAACGCGATGTCTTTTTCGGTGGCCTTGCCTTTGGCGGCGTCCACGCCCGGCGCGGCGAGCATCAGGAAATAGCCGTCACCGCCTTCGCGATGGGCGATGATGTTCACGTTGATGTCTTTTTGCTTGGGCGAATAGTAGAGCGTGAAGTTGCTGTTGGGCCGCACGCCTTTGCCTTCGAAAGCGATGACCGCTTTTTTTGAGCCGGTGCGTTTCACTTCCACATCGTGCGTGGGCGAGTAGATTGCTTTCAGCGGCACTTTGGAAACAAGCTCCACGTTGATGGACAAATTCTGAATCGGTTTGGCCGAGTACTTGGCGGTGCTCAACGGGAACGTGTAGCCGACGAGGCCGGCATCGTTTTTCAAAACCTGATCGTAAGTGAGCTTGATGCGCTTGGTGCCGTGGGCCTCGAATGGGAAAATTCGCACCTTGAACAAATCCTGCTCCGCGAATTCCAACAGCGCGGGATCCTTCATCGAGCGCACGATGTCGGTGTAAATCTTGCGCGCCTTTTTGGCATCGAGCAATTCGGCTTTCTGCAGTTTGCCATTGATCTCCATTTGGAATTTTTCGATGGCCGCGCCCTTAGGCACCGGAAACAAAAACGTGCCTTCCTGCCGTCGCGGATTGGGATTGTAAAAAACCTGCTCCACGGTGGTGTGGGCGACTTGGTTTTCGATTTTCACAGTCACCTTCTGCGACCGCAGCTCCAGCGGCGCGAACACCGGATGCGGAATCGGCCGGGGCCAAGGCCGCGGCGGAATGATAATCGGCGGATGCGGGTGCGGTGGGTGCGGCAAAATGCGCACATCGTGGCAAATAATCAGCCCGCCCGCGTGGGATTGAAAGGAAGGGGCCAAGGCCACAAGTGCCAACACGAAAGCAAATAGCATTTTTCTCATAGATAGTAGACGTTTCAAGGGGGTAGAATACTCCCATTTGCGGCGGTGTCACGACTTTTGCCCGCTTGACCCCACATCAGCCCCCGACCACACTCGCCCCATGCACAAGCACATCCTCTTGGCCGTTGGCCTAATGGTCGCCTCACTTTCCGCAACCCACGCTGCTGATTACAAAATCCACTCGTGGAAAAAGCTGCACCTCACCCCGCACTTCTGGGCCGAGGGCGCGCACTTTGGGGATTTTGATAAGGACGGCAAAACCGATGTCGTCGTCGGCCCCTATTGGTACGCCGGGCCGAGCTTTAAAAAACGCCACACAATATATAGTGACACCGAATCCTTCGAGCTGGCGAAGGACGGCAAAAAAATCAAAATCCCCGGCTTCACCGGCGAACTCAGCGGCAAGAACGGTTACGCAAATAATTTCCTCACCTACACCTACGACTTCAACTCCGATGGCTGGAAAGACGTCCTCGTCTTCGGCTGGCCCGGCAAGGAAACCATTTGGTACGAGAACCCGAAGAACAAACCCGGCCTCTGGAAGGCCAATGTCATTTTTAAGGTCACCGACGGCGAATCGCCGCGCTTGGAGGATGTCACCGGCGACGGCAAGCCCGAACTGCTCGCCTTTCAGGGCGGCCACCTTGGCTATGGCGAGGCGGACTGGTCTGATCCCGCCAAGGAATGGAAATTTGTCTCCATCTCCACCAAGGGCAAATGGCACAAGTACTCCCACGGCTACGGCGCGGGCGACATTAATGGAGATGGCCGTAAGGATATTCTGGAAGCCGCCGGTTGGTGGGAGCAGCCCAAGAAGGTTGACGGCTCCCCGTGGAAATTTCACAAGGCCCCCTTCGGCCTCGGCGGCGCGCAAATGTACACTTACGATGTCGATGGCGACGGCGATGCCGACGT
>DQLO01000212.1 GCA_015660155.1 Verrucomicrobiota bacterium | reverse complement strand
GGATGGCGACTCGGCAGCTTTGTTGTAAGACACTTTTTTACCGCACTTCCGCGATTAACTTTTCCAACCGCCGACCATACTCGATGTAGTTATCGGCCATTGCCTGTTCGGGTGCGGCGCTATCGTTGTCGTGGAAGACGACCGTCATATGTGGCTCGATGGAGATGCCCGCATCGTAGCCATTTGCGAAGGCGTCCTTCAAAATATCGCGCACGCGGCCGTCGCCATCGCCGGGGAAATGGTATTCCTCACCATCTTCGGTTTTCACGGCGTCCTTAATGTGAATGTGCGCAGTGTGGTCGCGCATATGCTCCCAGAATTCCCATGGGCATTGCATGCCCCACGGTTGATCGCCGCGGCGGTCGGCATTGAAAATCGGGTTGGCGGTGTCGAAAACCCATTTGAGACCGGGCACCTTCTCCAGCAATTCCTCCGCATGCTGCCAACTCATCCCGCCATAGTTCATGCAATTCTCGTGAACCGGCTGTAAACCCTCATCGAGAAAACGCTGGGTCACTTCACCCACGCGCTCAAAGACCTCGGGCGGCGTGGTATCCGCATCGTCGGCGGGCTTGAAGGACATAATCCTCACGTACTTCGTCCCTAACCGTTTCATGCGCGGAATCGCCCGCGCCACCTCTGCCAATGTCACATCAAAAGGCGTCTCCACTGTCTTCTGCCAGTTACAAATCGTGGACCCGAACGCATAAATCCCAACACCCGATTCCTCAAGCTTATCGGCAACGACATCAAACGCCGCGTCTGGGATCTCGTGAATCGAGCCTTTCTCAAAGCCCTCCACCTCCACAAAGCGCGACTCAATCCACCGCCACCCCAGCGCCTGCGTCACCTCAATCTGGCCCTCAATCGTGACCGCCCCTTCATCGGCTATTCCCATTAGTTCCATAAAAATCCTTTTCTTAAATTAACGCCATTTAACGCCGAAACGACGCTGTAAAATCTTCTTTGCTGACTTCCACCGTTTTCTTTTCGTGGGTGGACTTGGCAATGAGGTCGTTGAGTTTGGCTTCCCATGCGGTTCCGTCCATCGGTAGATCGATGGTCTCGTTGATTAAGCCGGAGTAGACCATTACGTTGGCCAGCTCGACGGAACCAATGCCGCTTTCGCCGGGGGCGATGAGTTCTTCCCCATCGAGGATGGCATTAACCAGATTGGTGACGAGCATTGCATGCGGTTCCTCGGCAGGCGGAATGGGAATCTCTTCCACGGTCGATTCAGGCTGTTGAAAACCAACTTTCGAGGTGCGGCACCATTCGTCGGAGGGCACGGCATTGCGGGTGACGATTAGTTTGTCGTTCTCCAACAACACACGCCCTTTGGTGCCGGCGATTTCAAATCGATTGCTACCGGGAGTTTCGCCGGTGGACGTAATGAAAGCGCCGCTCGCGCCATTGGCGTATTCCATGTAGCAAGTCACATCGTCTTCCACTTCGATATCGTGGTGGCGGCCGATGCCCACATGGCTTCGTACTTTAGCCGGCATACCGGCAATCCACTGTAATGCGTCGAGTTGGTGGAGGCATTGATTGAGCAAAACGCCGCCGCCTTCGCCCTTCCACGTGGCGCGCCAGTCGCTGCTTTGATAATAGGCCTCGGCGCGGAACCAATCGGTCATGATCCAAATCACGCGAATCAAATCGCCCAACTCGCCACTCTGCACCAGCTCACGGATTTTTTGGTAGCGCGGCTCCACGCGCATTTGAAACATTCCGGAAAACTTTAATTCCGGCCGCGCGGCCGCTGCCGCGATGAGCCGCTCGGCATCGGCTTTATGCGCCGAGATGGGTTTTTCCACCATCACATGCAAACCCGCCTCCAGCGCGGCGATACCCAGCGTTGTATGCTGAAAATGCGGTGTAGCAATCATCAGCGCATCAATCTCGCCCGAGGCAATTAAGGCGTCGCCGCTTTCGAATGTCTTGAGCCCCTTCGCGGCATACTCCGGCAGTTTGGCGGGGAACGCATCCCCCACAGCAGTCAGCACCCCACGTGGCACCTTGCCTTCGAGCAGATTGTTGACGTGAATCTGCCCGATATTTCCTAATCCAATAACACCAATGCGTACGTTTTCCATTTTGTAAAAATTAGCTTGGGAGACTCTTGACGAAAAAGGGCTCGGCTTTCAAGACTCAATGACCCTTGAAAAATGACATTCTATTTTTTGGTAATTCCTGAATGGTCCACCCCGACATATGCGGGGCGGTAATTTATTTTGAATTGGGTTGGTTTGGGCGGCGGTTGCCCTACTTTGTGCGTCCCGTGTGCAGAGGATTCTGCCCACGCATGGGCCACGGGCTTTTGGCGAGGCCTTTGCTGGAGGTCTTAATGGCATAGAGCTTGTTGCCGCCCCGCCCTCCCCCTCCGACGTAAACCGTGCCATCAGATCCGATGGCGGGGGAGGAGAACACATTACCTCCCGTTTCAAATTCCCATAGCTTGACCCCACTCTTGCCATTGATGGCATAGAGCTTGTTGTCCTCTGACCCAACGTAAACCGTGCCATCAGATCCGATGGCG
>DQLO01000147.1 GCA_015660155.1 Verrucomicrobiota bacterium | reverse complement strand
TGGCGAAGTCATTGGCAACGCCGGCGAACGCCTGCACGCGGGGCGTTTGCAATTGCTCGGCAGCGCGGGCGTGGCGGAAGTCAGTGTGCATCGCAAACCCATCGTGGCCGTGCTAGCCACGGGCGACGAATTGCGCGAACCCGGTGAGGACTTGGGCGCGGGTGGCATTCACGAAAGCAATCGGCTGGCGCTGGCCGAACTCATCCGCCAATGCGGCGCGGCACCGCGCGTGCAACCGCTGGTGCGCGATTCGATGGAGGTCACGATGGCGGCGTTGCAAACCGCGTTTGCCGAATGCGATGCGGTAGTCACCTCCGGCGGCGTGTCCGTGGGCGAGCATGATTACGTAAAAGCCGCGTTTGAAAAACTGGGCGGCTCACTGGATTTTTGGCGAGTGAAAATTAAACCGGGCAAGCCCTTCGTATTCGGGCGGTTGGCCAACAAGCCACTTTTTGGCGTGCCGGGAAATCCGGTGTCGGCGTTGGTCACCTTCCTCGTTTTAGTGCGACCGGCGTTGATGCAATTGCAGGGCGCGGCGGATTTGGAATTGCCCGCCCACCCCGGCGTGCTGGCCGATCCCCTGACCAATCGTGGCGACCGCCGCCATTTCATGCGCGTCCGCGTGGATGCGAAGGGCACTGTGCACGCCACCGGTCTGCAATCGTCGCACGCCGTCGGCTCGCTGGGTCAGGCGAATGGGCTCGTGGATGTGCCAGCGGAAACCAATCTGGCGGAAGGGGATGCGGTGGAGGTATTGCGGTTTGCCTGATTTGGCTAGAGGTATTCTTTCAACTTTTCCTGATACTTGTGGTACAGCCCGCTGAGCACGATGAGAATTATGCCCAGTCCCATGAACGTGAGGATGCGCGGGAAGCCGTCGAGTATGCTCCACGCGAGGAACACGAGATTTGCCGTGGCGGCGAGCATAATGACGAGGCCAAAAATGCGGTGCGCGCGTTCGGCGGCGTAGAGGCCAAGGCCGATCAGGATGCCGGCCAGCAGGCCCCAAGTGATAATGTCGAAATCGCCCGGCACCATGCGCGAGGCCCACACCCAAAGGCTGAGGTTCATGGCCACGATCACCAGCGCGTGGATGGCTTCGGGGATTATATTTTTCGCGTCCCGCTTGCGGGCAAAATGTTGCGCGGCCAGTAACAGGGCAAAGGTGAGGCCATCCAGCGCGATGGGGTGATTCCATTCAGTGGCGCATTGCCACCAGTACATCAGCCAACCCAAGAGGCCGAAGGCGGTGCTCACAAGAATGCGTTCGAAACGCGCTCGGCGCGACCATGCCACGGCATGTCCGATAGCCACCGCCGTGTAGGTAATGAACAGATATTCATGAGGCACAAAACTGTATCCCCACGCCAGCGCCAGCAACCAGCCGAACAGGAAGTACATTGAGGTGTTAGCCTTGGCCAATTTGGCGAGCGGACTTTGCTGGTCGTCGATGAGCGTACGCGCGTGCAACATGAAATGGCTCATGCCGAGAATCGCCAGCCCTGGGATGAGCGCCAGCACCATTTCCTCTTTCGCGGCAATCTTGGTCATTGATAATAGCGCGGCCAAGAAAAGCCACGCTTGCGCGGCGATGAGCGCGGGCGTCATGCGTGCCACCAACGCGCCCGCGCTGAGGGCGATGCCAATGATAGGCAGCATCCACAGGCATTGATCGATGGAGGCAAACTTGATGGCGACGGCCAGCCCCACCAACACCGCCGTGGCTTGGGCGATGGCGCTGATGGTTTTGCAAAGAGTAACCGAAAGATCGAGGCGTTGTTCCAACTCATCCCGCAGAAAATCCAAGGCTGCGGCATTGGCCAACAGGATGACCGGCGCGATGAGGGCCAATGCCCAAGTAAGTTCGTTGCCGGGCAGAAGGATCTGTGGAACGACCATCGCTGCCGCCCCGCCCAAGGCCAATTGGCCTGCGCCCAGTAATTGCGCTGAACGCAACGCCAAACCGCACCCCACAAAGGTCAGGCCCAGCCCCGCCGCGCAATACGAGGCATGAGCCAGTTCAAAATCCAACCCGCGCAAAATCCATACCGAGGCGATGAGCAACAGGCCGATGGAATAGGCCCCTTGGAGAATATGCCGGATGAGGGTTTCGCCGGCGATGTTCTCCGCATCTTCATCGCGATAACGCTGATGCCATTGTTGTGCGAGAAGGGCGATGCCCAGCATCAATGCAAACGCCCAACCCGGCGCGGGCTCTGATTGTTGAAAGGCATGCACGAACCACAAACCCATCGCCGTGATGAGGTACACTTGCGCGCCGTCGATCAGCGCTTTGATCCGCATCGGCCCCGACAGGAACAACGCCGCCAAACCCACCGTGCCGAGGATCAGCACGTTGGCGATGGGAAATTCCTTGGGCAGATTCATCAGGCACGCCACATAACCCACGCCGAGGCCTAGTAACACGTAAACATCGGGCAACTGCACGAGGGGATCGGTCTTCTCGCGAGCGGGCTCAAACCGCCGCGCCACCCAGCCGCCCGCCAGCAACAGCACGCTGAGGAAGCCGCCCAGTTGAATCATGTCTGCACTGAAGTCGCCCTTTAATTCACTGAACGATTTTGCCAGTTCCCATCCACCGAACGCCACCGCCGCAAACGCCGCGCCCAAGCCCGCCCATTGCAGCAACCGTTGGCCGCTGCGCAGGCCGAAGAACACAATCATCACACTCTCCGCGCCCAACAACAGCGCGCGGAAATGTTCAGCTTGGTGCAGCGT
>DQLO01000007.1 GCA_015660155.1 Verrucomicrobiota bacterium | reverse complement strand
TTGATTTATTATTTGCACGAACGCGCGTGGGCAAAAGTGCCGCTGGGAACGGTGCGGCGCTGGACGGCCGCGGAAAAAAGTTGATGCAAATCTCCGCGCGCGGCGGCATGGTTTTTGAATGCGATGCCTGATTGTGCTGTGGCTTCTGGCGCTGCCGTTGTGGGCGGCGAAGCCAAACTTTTTGGTTATCGTTACTGACGACCAACGGCCCGACACCATTGGTGCGCTGGGCAATCCGCGCATCGAAACGCCCACCCTCGATTGGCTGGTGAAAAACGGGGCGACGTTTGAAAACTTCATTTGTTCCAATCCGCTTTGCGTGCCGAGCCGCGCGGAAATTCTCACCGGCTGCACTGGCTACCGCAACGGCGTGCGCGGATTGGGTCGTGAGAAGATCAACCCCAAGCTTACTTTGTGGCCGGCGGCGATGGCGGCCGGCGGTTATCACTCATGGTACAGCGGCAAATGGATGAATGACGGCCAACCCACCACGCGTGGGTATCACGAAACACGCGGGCTCTTCAGCGGCGGCGGGGGCACTTGGAAAAAAGGCGAAGTCATTCGTGGCCGCAAGGGCCGGCCGATTACCGGTTATCGAAACTGGACGTTTAAAAACTCCAAGGGCAAACCGGATTTGCAAAAGGGCATTGGCCTCACGCCGTTGACGGACAAGTACATCGCCGATGGCGCGCTGGAGTTTTTGAAACGCAAGACGGAGCAGCCGTTTTTTCTGCACGTGAATTTTACCGGCCCGCACGATCCGCTGGTGTACCCGGCCGGCTACGAGAAAAAATACACGCGGGCGAAAATGAAATTGCCGGAAAATTTCCTGCCCGAGCACCCCTTCGACCACGGCAACCTCAAGGGCCGCGATGAGGCACTGCTGCCGTGGCCGCGCACGAAGGCGGATGTGCTCGACGAGTTGGCGGTGTATTATGCGGTGATCGACCACATCGACCGGCAGGTCGGGCGCTTGCTCGACCAATTGCGCGCGGATGGGCGGCTGGCCAACACGTTTGTCATTTTCACCAGTGACCACGGCTTGGCGCTCGGCAGTCACGGGTTGATGGGCAAACAAAATATGTACGACCACACCATTCGCGTGCCCTTCATTATCAGCGGCCCGGGAATTGCCAAGGGCCAGCGCGTGCCGGCGTTTGGGTTTTTGCGGGATATGTTTCCCACCGTGTGCGATCTGGCGGGCTTGCCTATTCCGAAATCGGTGGAGGCCAAGAGCCTTGCGCCCCTTCTGCGGGGGCAGCGACAGAATGTGCATTCGGCGGGTTACGGTTATTTTCAGGATGTGCAGCGGATGATTTGGGTGGAAAACTGGAAGCTGATTTTTTACCTCAAGACCGGCCGGCATCAGCTTTTCAATCTCACGGACGATCCGCACGAGCTCAATGACCTTTCGCGTTCGCCGGTGCGCCGCGCACGGCTGCGGCGGATGCGGCGTTCCCTCAATCAATGGTTTCACGACCAAGGGGACGAATTATTTTTACGCGGATTTAAGGATTGAGTTTAATCCAAAAATGTGGTTTTAATAAACACACACGGGCGCGGCCCATTTGCGCCCAACCATTGCTATGATTAATCGCATTCTGGTTTGTCTCGATAAATCCACTTACACCGACTCTGCCATCGACTACGCGTGCTGGCTCGCCAAGCATCACGATGCCAGCCTGGAGGGGTTGGTGGTGCTGGATGCTGAAGGCATCAATCGCTCGGTGGGCCCGGTGCCGCTGGGCGCGATGAAGTTCGCTAAGACGAGTATCGCCGCCAAGGAAGCGGAATACCACGAGTTGATGGAGGGATTGCTGGCCACCTTCAGCACGCGCTGCGAGGCGGCCGGCGTGCGGCACACCGAGTTCGAAATGCAGGGCACTCCGGCGGCATCCATTTTGGAGGAGTCCAATTATTTCGACTGCGTGGTGATCGGCTTGCGCACATTTTTCACTTACGGCAGCGGCGCGGGCGCGGATGAAACCTACGGCACGGACGACGATGAGCCGGGCGATTCGCTGGAGACCATTATGGATCGCTCACTCGCGCCGGTGTTCGCCGTGCCTTTGGATTGGAAACCGGACGACGAATTCGATGCACTGATCGCCCTCAACGGCAGTCTGCATTCGATGCGCGCGCTGCGGCAGTTTGCGCGGCTCTATGGGCGCTCCAAGGTGCGCGTCACGCTGATGCATTGCTCCGATGGCGGAAACGACAGCCTCGAGTTGCTCACCAAATCCGCCGGCTTCCTGCGCTCACACGGGTTTGACCATGTGGAAGTGAAGACCGAGTCGGGCGACATTCGTGAGCTGCTCAACTCGGATTTCAGCAAGCCCTTTGACCTCATCGCCCTAGGCGCCCACGGCAGCAGCGGCGTGGTGGAATTTTTCACCGGGAGCCTCTGCAAAGACCTCATAGAGCGCGGCGACAAACCGCTGCTGATCGCCAACGGCTAATCGGCGGACTTGACCGCGCGCGCAAACGCACAGAGGCTTCGCCGATG
>DQLO01000132.1 GCA_015660155.1 Verrucomicrobiota bacterium | reverse complement strand
TCCTGCATTTTGCCAATCAACGGCCCACCCACAATACCCACCGTCAGCATGCCGATGCCGGCAATGGCATTGAGCGTCAGTGCGCCGCCCTTCGGGCATTGCTCCGAGACCACTCCCAGCGTCGTAGGCCAGAAAAATGTTTTCCCCAAGCCATAAAGCGTGGCGCATGCGAAGATGACCACTAATCCTTCAGCACTAGCCAACAGGAACAGACCAATAATCGCCAAAGCTGCAGAAGCAGCCAACAAACCGATCGGCGTCAGTTTTTCAACGATTGGCCCGGCGAAAAAGAATCTTAAAATCGCCATGATAGCCGAGGTGTAAATCAAAACCCATAGCGGATTAAAGCCAGCTTCTTTCATGGGGCCTTACATGATGCCGGTGATGGCACCGTCTGTGCCCAGTTCCGTGGTGGCCAACGGCATCATCACGAGGCAGAGGAGAATGAGTATCGGTCGGCCCAGTGACTGGCAATACAAACCGTAAGCCACCACCGAGGCCCCAGTCACGGCATACACAATCGTGTCGCTCCAGGCAAACACCCCGCCCAGTTGCTTGAAGATGAGAAAGAACGCAATAAAGGCGCCAATGACACCGAACTCCGCCAACATCTCCTTGTAACTGGTGCCTGAAGCCACCCGTTCGTTAACCGGAAACTCCTGCTTCAACAGCATCACAAGATACACCACCGCTGGCGCGGCAATCAGGTAAATCAGGATCCGCCAATCAGCCGCCGCCTGCGAACCTACCGCAATGGTGATCACCCCGCCCAACACCAAGCCACCCGGCCAGCCGGCATGCAGGATATTCAGCCACTTGGTTTTCTCCCGCTTGTACATCGTGGCCACCACTGGATTGATGAAGGCCTCCACAGTACCATTCCCTAGCCCCAAAATAACCGATCCCCAATACAGATAATTGTACGCATTCCCCTGAGCCGCTTTGAGCGCGTCGCCTTCAAGGCCGGTTGCGTTCACCATCCCGTAGGCTTTCAATGCCAACGCAGCATAAATCACGTAACACACAAAACTGAAAATCATCGCCACCCGATACCCGATCCGGTCGATGATCAGGCTGAACGCAATGATGCTGATGGCGAATGGCCAAATTCCCGCCCCGAACAACTCCTGCGCCTGCACCGAGTTCAGCCCGAAATCAGACGGCCAGAGGTCTGGAATGTTGATTAGAAATGCGCGGGTAATGAACGCAAATGCAGTGGTGATTAACGCAATAAAGCAGCCCCAAAAAAGGATTTTATTGCCAGCGTCGGCGTTGGTTGTAGTGCTCATAGTCCAGTGGACACAATTTTATTATTAAAAAAATGCACGTGGGGATAGGCTTCCGTTTCTCAAAAGCGGAAAACTGACCCCCCCTTGGGCGACAGGCCATACGAAAAATTGGGCGAAAAGTCAACGCGAAAGACTACTTACGCGGATCATAGCCTTTGGCGGGTTGGCCGTTTTCGTCGAGCTTGTCGCACGCCCACAGGAGACCGCGGGTGAGGTAGCCGAGGTACGCCTCGGTTTCCATCGTCTCGTTATGATGCCCGATGGTGGTGCCGAAGACGCGTGCCTTGCCGTATTGGTTCACCCAAATGCACGGGTGATCTTTCTTGGTGCGCACGCCGTGGGCTTGGCCGAGCACGGTGGTGTGCGGCCACACTTTTACAATTTCGTACAGCTCACCCGCCGGCGTCTTCCAGCTTTTGCCAAAGCCCTGCATGATGGGATGCTTCGGCTCCATGTTTTTGATTTCCACCGCCACGTGCTGTTGATGCCGCACTGTCGTCACGCCCAAAAGTTTGCGCCATTCGTCAGTCTTTTTATCCGCCGCGCGGTAGCTGTGCATCGTGCAGTGCAGCAACACCGCCGGCACGCCCGAATCCCGATGCGCCGTGGCGAGGCTTTCCACAAACGCCTTGTCGCCAATCGCGCCGAAACATTCGTTGTGCACCACCACATCAAAATCCTTAATCCAATCCTTCTTTTTATAAATGGAGAAACGGTGGTTCCGTGACTTCCCACCTTCGTGAATGATCGTCCAATCCACATTCGCTCGCTTGCTGATGCCCTGCGTGAGGATGATTTTCTGCTTCACATAATCGTGACAACACCCGCCCGTAATCAGCAACTCCTTAATCGGTTCCGCCGCGCCCAAGGGCAGCGCCAGCAACAAGAGAGAAAGAAGGATTTTTTTCATAAAGTTTTGTTCGCGGAAATCTACCAATTCACCCCTTGCAGTCAATGCCCATCACGGCACCACGTTGTTCGTCCCCTGCAATTCGTTGAGCGCTCGATTGACCACACGCACGATGTATTTGTTGGGTTGATTCTTCAGCGCTTTTTTTAATGCGGGAATGGAGGGCTTGGCTTGGGCGTCCATTTCGTCCAGCACGATGACCGCCGCGAGCCGGCCCCATTGGTGCTCGCTTTGCAGTTCCGCTTCCAAAACCGGCAACGCCAGCTTCGCCTCGCCCAGTTTCGCCAAGGCCCGCGCGGCGGCGATGCGGACGCTGGGGGGTTTGTCTTTCAACGCATCTATCATTGGCTGCCTCGCGTTGGCCGCTTGCGGGCCGATGTTGCCCACGCCAGTGGCGCCCCAATAACGCACGGCGGCGTCCGGATGCTGCATCGCTTGTATCATCGACGGCAGCGCGTACACGCCGGAGGATGCCATTGCGGCGGCGTTGCCAAGTTGGGCGTTCAGTTTGCTTTTACCTTTGAGGATATTGTAGCGCGCGACAGCGGCCTTTTCGCGAATCTCAATTTCCGC
>DQLO01000084.1 GCA_015660155.1 Verrucomicrobiota bacterium | reverse complement strand
GCCCACATCCACGCCCATTCCGGCGAGCGTGATGAAATCGAAAGTCTTGGTTTGCTGCTAAATGAACAGGAAACCCAACAGCATCGCCACGCTGCCGACCACGGTGAACAGGAAAAAGTTCAGCGCTGCGTGATGGCGTTCTTCGCCTTTGCCAAAAAGTTTGATCAGAAAAAACGCCGGCACCAAAGCCAGTTCCCAATAAAGAAACCAATGGAAAAAGTTCAGCGCCGTGAACACGCCAAACAGCCCCGTGAATTGCAGGCACATCAACACAAAATAAGTGCGCGGGCGGTCGGTGTGTTTCCAAGACGCCAACACCACCAACGGCGCAAGCAATGCGGCGAGCAGCAGCACCAGCGCGTTTAGACCATCGAGGCCGACGAAGTAATCAATGCCGAGCGCGGGAATCCACGAGAATTTTTCCTTAAACTGGATGCCGGTTTCCGCAAGATCAAATCGCGTGAGCATACAAACCGTGAGCGCCAGCGAGACCAACGCGCCGCCCAACGCGACCATTCGCGCGCGCGCTTCCGGCAGGACCATTATCAAAATCGCCGCCAGCACCGGTGCTAATGTGAGTGCGGTAATCATATCATCCAAAACAAGAGCAGCCCCAACGCCACCGCGCCGAAGGCAATGAGGCGAAGGTAACTTGGCAAAAATCCATTTTGCGGCCGTGTGACCACCCAGCCGCAGTCACGCAATTTCTGGCACAATCCATCAAACGCAAACGCGTCGATGAAGCGGCGATCGCCGCCAATGGCCACCGCGCTGCTGAGCGCGCGAGCCAGCGCCACGGCCATGTCGCGCACAAAGAGCAGCAGCTCGTTGAGTTGCTCCCAAATGATGGCCATCAGATTCCAAAGCCGGCCCACGGTGGCGGCGTAGAGTTCATCGAACCATAGTTTCTCACGCAACGGAGCGATGGCCAATGGATCGGCAACCTCGCCAAGCTTGCGCCCGCCATACACCAGCCAACCAATCAGAATGCCGCCCAACGCCACGGTAACGCTTACGACGATGACGATGGTTTCGTGCGGAAAAGCTGTGCCCGGCAGTTTGTCGAAAACCGTTTCGTGCGCCAACGCGCCGAGGCCGAGCGCGGCCACGGCGAGGATGATGAGCGGCACGGTCATTACTTTCGGGCTTTCGTGCGGTTCGTGTTCGCCGCGATGCGCGCCGGTGAAGACGTACAAACATTGGCGCGTCATGTAAATTGCAGTGAGCAGCGAAGCAAAGGCGGCGATCCAAAAGATGGGGCGATTGGCCGCCCACGCGCCCGCGAGGATTTCATCTTTGCTGAAAAATCCACTGGTAAACGGAAACGCCACCAACGCCGCCGTGCCGCACAAATAGGCGATGGAGGTCACGCGCATGGATTTCCAAATGCCACCCATTTTGCGGATGTCCTGTTCCTCATGGCAACCGTGGATGATGCTGCCCGCGCCAAGAAAAAGCAGTGCCTTGAAAAACGCGTGCGTCAGCAAATGAAACATCCCCACCGCCACACCGCCCACGCCGAGCCCCACCATCATGAGGCCGAGCTGGCTCACGGTGGAGTACGCAAGAATGCGTTTGATGTCGTACTGCCCCAGCGCGATGAACGCCGCCACAAGCGCAGTGAAGGCTCCCACCCAAGCCACCACCCACAGCGTGTCGCCCGCCGCGAAGAGCGGCATTGCGCGCGCCACAAGGAACACGCCGGCCGCCACCATCGTGGCCGCGTGGATGAGCGCGCTCACGGGCGTTGGGCCTTCCATCGCGTCCGGCAGCCACACGTGCAACGGCAATTGGCCGGACTTGCCCGCGGCGCCGCAGAACAAAAGTAGGCTCACGACCGCAGCGGTTTTGAAGCCGAACACCGTGCCGGCCATTTCGGTTTCCAATAAACCCGCACCGCCATCGTAAAGCATCAACGTGCCGGTGGCTTTGAAGGCGAGCAGAATGCCGATCAGAAAACCCATGTCGCCGATGCGGGTGACGATGAATGCTTTTTTGCCGGCGGCGGCGGCTTCGGGTTTGTGGTTCCAAAAACTGATGAGCAAATACGAAGCCACCCCGACGATTTCCCAACACATAAACAGCAGCAACAAACTGTTGGCCAACACGAGGCCGAGCATGCCGGCGGCGAAGAGGGAAAGGTAACAGAAGAAGCGCGCCATCCGCTCGTCGTCCTTCATGTAGCCGACGGAGAAAATGAAAATGAGCAGGCCAACGAAGGTGACCATCGCGGCCATCACGCCGGTGAGGGGATCGAGCACGAACCCGAAGTTGATGGCGGTGGTGCCGACGGTGAGCCATTCGATGTCGAAAGTTTTGTGCGCGCCCTCCGCCATTCCCCACGACTCGTTGCAAGCCATCAGCGCGAGCACGCACGAGCCGAGCATCGCCGCGATGGCGATGCCCGCCGAGCGGCGACCACACCGCATACCACTCGTGATGGCGGCAGCCACCAACGGCAACAACGGAATCAATGCCAGTGTTTCGGTACTCACTCTTCTTTTAGGGTGTCGAGTTGTTCGAGGTCCACGGTTTTGAAATGGCGGTAAACGGCGATGACCAGCGCGAGGCCAACGGCGACTTCAGCGGCGGCGACGGCGATGGTAAACAAAGTGAACAACGGCCCAGTCAGTTGATCGGGATTGTCACTGAACCGCCAGAAGGCGATGAAATTTAGGTTGGCGGCGTTGAGCATAATTTCGATTGAGAAAAGCACCACCACCGCATTGCGCCGCGTGAATGCGCCGAGCAGTCCAATGCAAAACAAAACCGCGCTGAGGATGAGGCAATGCTCAAGCGTCATCGATGTCCTCCTTTGTTTTCTCGCCGCCCTGTGATGCGGCCACCGCGCCGATGAGCGCGGCGGTGAGCAGCAACGCCAACACTTCGAGCGTGATGACGTAAGGATCCATCATTTGTTGGCCGAGCGCTTTGACGGATGGATTGTGAGGTTGGGTGGTTTGGGCGAGGTCAGCACTTTGGATGGCCGGTAATAAAAGGAACACCAACACCGCCAGCGCGGCGGCCCAACCCCAGAAGCTGCCGCGCGAGGTGATGTCGCGCGCGTCGTCGCCCGTGACGCGTTCGGTGAGCATAATGGCGAACAACAGCAGAATGCCCACCGCGCCGATGTAAACGAGGATTTGCACCGCGGCGATAAATTCCGCCAGCAACAGCAGGAATAATCCGGACAGTGCCGCGAAGAAAATCATCAGCGCGAACACGCCGTGGATGAGATTGCGTCGCCGCACCGCCACCAGCGCGCCGAGCACAGCGATGACCGCCAACACCCAAAATGTAATTTCCTGCGTCATTCAGCGTATAAATATTCGCGCGGTTTCGCCGTGGAACGGCTGACATTATCCAAGCCCTTGGCCATCACGTACAACACGATGAGGCTCATCGCCCAAATGCCGAACCCCCAACCGAGGATGGAGCGCGATTGCGCATGGCCTTTCAGTGCGGCTTTGGAAAACCATTTCATGGCTCCCATCCAATCCTTATCCGTATAATGCAGCGCGCCCATCACGGCTTCTTTTTGTCCGGCCACCGGTTTTGGGTGGTCGTGATTGGCGGCATCGGAATGAGTGTGAGACGCGTGGATGGAATACAGAATGGCATCGGACGTAGCCGCCACGCGGGCATCCAGCGCGAAGTGCGTCAGCCCCGCGAGGAGGATGTTAAAAATGGAAAGCGGCAACAGAAATTTCCAGGCGAAGGCCATCAGTTGATCCACGCGCAAACGCGGGAGTGTGCCGCGCAGCCAAATCATCACGGCGATGAGCCCGAAAATTTTGCCAATAAACCACATCACGGACAGCCACGGCGCGGCAGTTAAAAACGGCCCGTCGCCTGCGCCGAGGAAAAGGGTGACGGCCAAGCCGCTGATGGCAAACATAGCGATGTATTCGCCGAGGAAAAAGAGCGCGAATTTGAAGCCGCTGTATTCAGTAAAATAGCCGGCAATAATTTCGCTTTCGGCTTCGGGAAGATCGAAGGGCGACCGATTGGTTTCCGCCAGCGCGGCGATGAAGAAAATCACAAACGCCGCCAGGCCCCACGGGGTAAACACAAACCAGTTGAAACCGGTTTGCGCGTCGGCGATTTCTTTGGCGTTGAGGCTGCCGACCATCATCACCACCACGACCGCTGACAAAACCAGCGGAATTTCGTAGCTCACCATTTGCGCCACGGCGCGCATTCCGCCGAGGAGCGAGTACTTGTTGCGCGAGGCCCAGCCGGCCATGAAGATGGCGAGCGTGGCGAGGCCGGAGATGGCGAAGAAAAAGATGACTGCGCTATCGAGCAAAAACGCCTGCACGGGCGCTGACATAAATTTACCCCACGGAAATTCGAGCGGCAGAAAACAAAGAATAAGCATCGCGGGAATGAGCGCGAGGATGGGGGCGAGCAAGTGAAAAAGTTTATCGGCGCCGCGCGGCACGATGTCTTCCTTGAAAATCATTTTGATGCCGTCGGCCGCGGGTTGGCCGAGGCCGAAGAGTCCGATGCGGGTGCAGGGGATGCCGGTTTTGTTGGGGCCGATGCGGTTCTGAATTCGCGCGAGGGCCTTGCGTTCCATCCACGTGGTGAAGGCAAAGAGCGACGGGAAAATTACCAGCAACGGCACGGTAGCGATGAGGATGTCTTTGATGAGCTCGAAACTCATTCGGCGTCCTCCGTTTTATCTTCGCTTGCTTTTGCTTCGGCGGCGGATGCGGCTTTCGCTTCAGCCGCAGCTTTGGCTTTTTCGGCAGCGGCTTTTTTCTTGGCTACTTTGGCGGCTTTGTCATCGGCCATTTTCTGGTCGCGAGCAGCGGCTTCTTGCGGATGAATTTTATGATAATAATCGTTACTCTTCAGCAAGTCATCGCGCCGCACGAGCAACCCGCCAAAGCGATCGGGCGTGCTTAGCTCGAACTGGCTGTTCATCACGATGGCGTCGAAGGGGCAAACCTCCACGCAAATCTGGCAGCTCATGCAAACGGAAACATCGATGTCGAACTTGGCCGGATAAAACTGCGGCTTGCCATCGGCGTTCTCTATTTTCTCCGTGCTCTTCTCGATGTAAATACATTGCGGCGGGCACTCGCGCTCGCAGATTTGGCAGGCCACGCAGCGGATGGTATCCATCGGCTCGCCGGTATCGTGCAGCAACATCGGGAAGTTGCGGCTGTAATGGTTGACGGTGGTGGTGTCGCTCAGTTGCTCGCCTTCTTCCTTGGGATAATCGCCGATGCTTTGCGGCAGCGCGCCATCGGGACGCCATTCATAATCGTTCGTGGTGAGGCGTTCCTTGTAAAAATAGGAGCCCACAAAATTCCGCAACGTCACCGCCATTCCCTTGAAAATTCCGCCGCCGAGAATGCTCATCGATCCACCTCCCCGAGTACGATGTCGATGCTGCCAAGAATGATGACGGCATCGGCAATTTTGCCGCCGAGACACATATCGCGCAGCACGGTGAGATTGATGAGCGACGGCGGCCGCACGCGGTAGCGGTAGGGTTTGGTGGTGCCATCGGCGATGAGATAAAAGCCGAGCTCGCCTTTCGGCCCCTCGATGCGGCCGTAAACCTCGGCGGGTTTAGGCTTAAAAACCTTGGACACTTTGCCGATGATGTCGCCTTCGGGAATGTCGGCGAGGGCTTGTTTCAAAATCGCAACACTCTCGCGCATCTCGAGCATCCGAATCATAAAGCGATCATAGCAATCGCCGGTGTCGCCGTCGGTGTAAGGCACGCGAAATTTGAAGCGATCGTAAATGCCGTAGGCGTCCACTTTGCGGAGGTCATAATTCACGCCGCTGGCGCGCAGCATCGGGCCGGTGATACCGGCGTTGATGGCCAGTTCGCGCGATAAATTTCCCACGCCCTGCGTGCGGCTGAGAATGATTTCGTTTTCGCAAAGGAGCTGCTCATACTCGTCGAGAAACGCGGGGAAGCGATCGACCAATTCCCGCGTGCGATCGAGCCAACCTTCGGGGACGTCGTTGCGGAGACCGCCGAAGCGGAAATAGTTGCACATCATGCGCGCGCCGCTGGCTTGCTCGAAGAGATCGAGAATTTTCTCGCGCTCGCGGAAGGCGTACATCAACGGCGTGCCAAGCGCGCCGAGGTCGTTGATAAAAAATCCGACAAGCGTCACGTGATTCACCAAGCGCGTGAGCTCGGCCATAATGACGCGCAGATATTCCGCGCGCTCGGGCACCTCAACCTCAATGAGCTTTTCCGCCGCCAACGCGTACGCCCAGTTGTTGGTCATGCTATTGAAATAATCGAGCCGATCCGTAAACGGCATGCTCGAAAGGTAGGTCATATTTTCCGCGAGCTTTTCGTGATTGCGATGGAGGTAGCCGAATACCGGCCGCAGTTCCACCACCGTTTCGCCATCGAGCTTCACGTCCATTCGAAACACCCCGTGCGTGCTCGGATGATGCGGCCCCATCGAGATTTCCAGCAGACTGGTTTCCAAACCTTCCTGCTGCAGCAACTCGTAATTGGGCGCGGTTGCGGTGCTCAAATGATGACTTTCCCTCGTTGGTGTTTCTCCAAAATTTCAGCGTGCGGCGTAGGCTCCCACTCGTAGTCGAACGGCTCTGAGTAATCGCGGCGCATCGGATGGCCTTCAAATTCATCCCACATTAAAATGCGGCGTTGATCGGGATGGCCTTTGAAATTCACGCCAAACAAATCGTACACCTCGCGCTCCTGCAGATCGCAACTGCGCCACACCGGCGTGAGCGATTCCGCGGTGGCCCCATCGCGGCCGGTGCGTTGCTTGAGCACGAGCGGGCCGGTTTTGTTGGCGATGGAGTAAAGATGATAAACCACATCAATGCGGCCGGGTTCGGTGCGCGTCACGGTTTCGGTTTCGCCTTCGGCGTTGGTGGTTTTTTCTTTCACCTCGGCCTCAAGATAATCCACGCCGGTGACGTTGCTGCAATAATCCCAGCCACTGGCGAGCAACCACTCGGCGATGGTGCGCGCATTTGCGGCGGGCAATATCACCGCGCCCGCAGCTTCATCCCATTGCGCCTCGGGGAATTCCTTCAGCAAAAATTCGTGTGAAAGCTCGCTCATACGGCGGCTTCTTCCTTGGGTGCATTTGGATTCTCCGGTGGCGACCACACTTCGGGATTGAAGGGCGGCTCGAGGTCCGTGCCCGTGAAACGCGGCACGGGATATTGCCGACGCCCCTCGGTGAACGCAGGGTCATCTTCGATTTTCATGTTGCGGATTTTTTCCTGCAAATAGTTGAGCGACTGCAAAACCGCCTCCGGCCGTGGCGGACATCCCGGCAAATAAACATCCACCGGAATGTAGCGGTCGATGCCCTTAAGCACGTTGTAGCCCTGCTTGAACGGCCCGCCGGAAATGGCGCACGCACCCATCGCGATCACCCATTTGGGCTCGGGCATTTGATTGTAAATCCGCACCACCTGCGGCGCCATTTTTTTGGTGACCGTGCCGGAGACGATCATCAAATCCGCCTGGCGCGGCGTGGGGCGAAAGACTTCCGAGCCAAACCGCGAGATGTCAAAACGCGAAGTGGCCGAGGCGATCATCTCGATGGCGCAGCACGCCAGCCCAAACGTCAGCGGCCACACCGACCCGCTGCGCGCCCAGTTGTAAAGGAAATCCACCTTCGACACGATGACGCCCGCCCGCTCCAGCTCCGAGCGCGTGGTGTCGTCGAGATCCATTCCGGCGTTGATGTTTTCGGTCGTCATTTTTTTATTTCCACGTCAGCACACCTTTAATCCACAAATAAATCAAACCCTCCGCCAGCAGCAAAATGAACACTCCCATCGCGAGGAACGCCCCGAACGACAGCCCCGTGAACGCCACCGCCCACGGATAAATGAACACCACCTCAATATCAAAAATCACAAACGCCAGCGCGTACAAATAATACTGCACGTTGAACTGCACCCACGGATCGCCCTTCGATTCCAGCCCGCACTCGAAAGTGGATTGCTTGATGTCGTTCGGTTTGCGCGGCGCGAGAATGGCCGAGAGAATCAGCGGCCCGCAGGCAAACCCCGCCGCCATCACCGCCATCACCGCCAGCAGCAGATATTGGACATACGGCGTCGATGTCGGCACGACCGCATTGGCTGATAACAGAATGGTTTGCACACCCGTAAGGTTTACTCCAAAACTAGCACCTCGTTAGCAAAACGCAGGTGCCTCGCGCCCCGCCCGCGGAGGCCAGTCCCGCGTGGCCGGGACAGCGTCCCCGGCGAACGCGCAGTTTGTAGCATTCCGACCACAAATGAAAGCCCGTTTTGTTCATCCCCCGCTTGAACCCCCCGCCCCGCCCTGCTACCTTCCGCGCCATGCGAATTCTATCCGGCATCCAACCCTCCGGCGCGCTGCACATCGGCAACTATTTCGGCATGATGCAGCCGGCGATGGAATTGCAAAACGAAGGCGAAGCCTACTACTTCATCGCAGATTACCACTCGATGACCTCCCTCTTCGACGCCGAGCAACGCCGCAAAAACACCCTCGACGTTGCCCTCGATTTCCTCGCGTGCGGCCTCGACCCCGCCAAAGCCGTTTTCTTCAAGCAAAGCGACGTGCCAGAAGTCACCGAACTCACGTGGCTGCTCACCACCCTCACGCCAATGCCGATGCTCGAAAACTGCCACAGCTACAAAGACAAACTCGCCAAAGGCCTCAAGCCCAACCACGGCCTCTTCGCCTACCCCGTGCTGATGGCCGCCGATATTTTGATCTACGACAGCAACATCGTCCCCGTCGGGCGCGACCAAAAACAACACGTCGAAGTCACCCGCGACATCGCCGTGAAATTCAATATGACCTACGGCGAAACCTTCGTGCTGCCCGAACCGCGCATCCGCGACGAAGTCGCCGCCGTCCCCGGCACCGATGGCCAAAAGATGAGCAAAAGCTACGACAACACCATCGAGATTTTCGGCGAAGAAAAACCCCTGCGCAAAAAAATCATGCGCCTCGT
>DQLO01000001.1 GCA_015660155.1 Verrucomicrobiota bacterium | reverse complement strand
CGGGTTGCGGAAAGCGAAAGCCCTTCATCCGGCGCTCCTCGCCTTGCGGCGCGTCCACCATCGCGGCCTTCATCCGGTCGATTTGCTTTTGTTTACTTTTGGCTTGGGTGGCCTTGGTGTTCTTCGCGCCGAAACGGGTGATGAATGTTTGGAGATGATCGATTTGGCGCTGTTGATTTTTGTGGGCGGCAAGTTGCTGATTCTCGTGCGCGTCGCGTTGTTGCAAAAACGAATCGTAATTTCCAGTCCAGCGAAACAACCGCTCGCGGCGAATCTCGAGGATGCCGTGCACGAGTTGGTTAATGAATTCGCGGTCGTGGGAAATCATCAAAATCGCGCCGGGATAATTCTTCAAATACTCCTGCACCCAAATCAACGCCTCGAGGTCGAGATGGTTGGTCGGCTCATCGAGCATCAGCAAATCCGGCTCCTGCACCAGCAAGCGGCCGAGATGCGCGCGCATAATCCAGCCGCCGCTCATCTCGCGCGCGGGGCGGTCGTGGTCGCTATCGCGAAAGCTCAAGCCGGCGAGTATGCGCTTGGCCTTGGCCTCGAGCTGCGGGCCGCCCTTTTCGTTGTACAGATCGTACTCCTCCGGCTCCACGTGTTCGCCGCGCAAAATTTTCCCGCGCGCCACGAGATATTCCGGCGAAAACGACAGCGCTAATTCCAGCACCGTGCCGTCCTTCACCGGCAAACTTTCCTGCGGCAAAAAGCCGAGATCGAGATTACGCAGGCGTTCCACCTTGCCCTTATCGACCGATTCCTCGCCGAGGATGAGATTGAACAGCGTGGACTTCCCCGCGCCATTGGGCCCCACGAGGCCCAAACGATCGCCACGATTCAGCTGCAACGAAGCCTCGCTAAACAGCGTGCGCCCGCCAAATGATTTTTCCACTCCCGCCAATGTCAACATAAAGCCGCGCAAGATGCGCAAAGATGGGCTTCACAGCAAGGTAAAGTTGAAGAAAACAAAGTTGTCGCGTCGGTTATTTTTTCGCCGCCACCGGCACGTGGGCCTCTTTCATTAGGGTGGCCATTAGGGCGGCGCGGTCGGGCTTGGATTTTGCGAGGTCGTTTTTCTCGTAGGGATCGGTGGCGAGGTTGAATAGCTCAAGCGGTTTGCCCACGGGACGGTAAGCTTTCCAGTCGCCGGTGCGGAGTGCTTGGGAGCGGATCTTGCTCGCGCCGGTGCAGAATTCAAAATACAGATAATCGTGCTTGGCTTGTTTTTTTGATGCACCGCGTAGGGTGGGGAGGAATGAAATGCCGTCGCTTTGTTTGGGCACGGGTTGGCCGGTGAGTTCGCACATCGTGGGCAGCATATCCTGAAAGGCGCTGAGGTGGGCGGTGGTTTTGCCGGGGGCAATCACGCCGGGCCAACGGGCGAGCATTGGGGTGCGGATGCCGCCCTCGTGCATATCGCGTTTATAACCGCGAAGGCCTCCGGTGGAATTCCAAAACGCCGGGTCGTGCCCGCCTTCTTTGTGCGCGCCGTTGTCGCTGGCGAACATCACGAGCGTGTTGTCGTCGATGCCCAGTTCCGCAAGCAACGCGAGCACCGCGCCCACTTCGTTATCGAGATGCTCCATCATCGCGGCAAACCCGGCGATGGGGTTCACCACATCCGGGCACGCCTCGCCGCCGGCACCGTATCGGCCAATTTTTTTGTCGAACTGCGGAAATACCTTGCGCCATTTGGCGTGCAACTCCGCCGGCGCATGCATCGCCGCGTGCGGGATGGCGGTGGGGATGTAACAAAAAAACGGTTCCTTCGCCGCCACACTGCGCCGAATGAAATCGCGCGCGTGCTCCATCAACGGCCCGTGAATGTACGTGCCCTTTTTCAGCGGAACCTCCTTGCCATTGTGCACCGCGGTGGAGGGATAATACGTGTGGGCGATCCTCTGACTTTTCCAGCCGTAATATTCATCAAACCCGTGGCTCAACGGATTGCTCGCGCCCGGCAGGTGCGTGTGGCCGAGGCCCCATTTGCCAAACGCACCCGTGCGATAACCGGCCGCCTTAAACACCTCCGGTAACACCGTCATCTTCGCATCCAATGCCGCTTCATTTTCGTTGCCCAGATTCCCGCGCACAAAACAATGGCCCGAGTGCTGGCCCGTCATCAACACCGCGCGGCTCGGCGTGCACACTGTGTTGCCCGAATAATGCGCCGTAAACTTCAAGCCCTCCTTCGCGAGCCGATCGATGTTCGGCGTCTTAAATTTTTTCTGCCCGTAACACGACAAGTCGCCGTAGCCAAGGTCGTCGGCAAGAATGTAAATGACATTGGGTTTCCCCGCCGCATGAACCACGGGCGTGACGAATTGAGAAATCAGAAAGAGCGCAGCAAATATAGTTTTCATCGGCGCAAGTCTACTGCGATCCCCTCTCCCGCACACGCAAAAATACTGAGACATAGGGAGAACATTAGGAGAATTGGGTCTCTCAGGATTTTCTGGAAGATGAGTGTGATAGCTGTATTTCCACTGAAAACGGGGGATTCGATGTTCGTTGGGTTCGATTCCCAAAACACATTCACTTATTTTTCCTGGGCTTCTTTGGCTTGTTTCTTTCCCGAACGATCGGAACAGGCAAACCATCATCGGGCTGATTCCAGAAACGGTAAGGATCATCGTGGCGCCTCATCTCAGCAAGAAGCACGGCCTCCATTTCCTTTAACTTGGCCGCATATTTCGGATGAGAGGCTAGATTGACCTGTTCAGGCTTGGGGTTGGCACCGGTCAGGGCCTTTACCGCCGAATCATGATGTTCCTTCATGAATTCATGCGGATTAGCCTTCAGGTTAAAAAGCTGGGTGTGCTGGACTCCGGTCTTCTCCACCTCGTACTTGGTTAATTTCCAGTCCCCTTTCCTCACACATCGAGACCCGGGCCGGCCTCCCCCACAATAAACTCCAAAAAGAGTATCGCGCACCGCATTCTGTTTGCCTTCAAGTACCGGCTTAAAGCTGATGCCTTCAGAAGTAGCCGGAGCTTTTACCCCTGCCAGATCACAGACCGTACTCAAGACATCAAGTAGATAGATATTGCCCGTTGCCCGCGACCCAGCCTTGATTCCCGGCCCCTTCACAACAAATGGAATACGCCAGGTATGGTCATAGAGGTTTTGTTTGCCCTGCAGACCGTGGCGGCCAATGGCCATGCCATGGTCAGCGGTGTAAATGATATAGGTATTCTCAATCTCGCCCATGGCCTCGAGTTTCTTGAGTACGCGACCGATTTGAATATCGATATTTTCGCTACAGGCAAATTGCCGGCCGATTTCGTTGCGGATCGTTCTTTCATCGCGCCGCTTCCAAACGCCCTTGACCCCCACTTCATCCCGCACCGTCGTGTGGCCGTGATCGAAGGGATGTGCAGGCAGGTAATTAATGGGAAGCGGTGGCTGCTTGGAATTGGCCGGAGGAATGGTCTCTTTGTCAGCATGATTAACCGCACCGTATTTGGCTAACAGCTCCGGTTTACCATCCCTTACATCATGCGGATGAGAAAACCCGAAATAAATCAGGAAAGGATCCGTGTCCTTTGTGGATTGGCGCTCATTGAGATAATCAAGCACCTGTTCGGCATGCCAGGCACTCCCCTTCTCATCGGTGTCCCCACGACGGGTGCCGTCATGGCGTACCTGAAAAAGATTATTGGCACCCGCATAGCTATTGCCATTCTTGCAGGTACGCATGGTGTCGTAGCCGGCCTGGTTGAAGACTGCGGGCAACGTGTACTTAACCAAATCGGGTGGAACCATCTTTGGATTGTTCACGTGCGGGTTCATGATCCGTCCGGCCTTGTCTGGAATGTGCCAGACTGTTCGCCCACTCATGATCATATGCCGCGAAGCGGTGCATACGCCCCCCACCCATGAACCCATCTGGTAAGCTCCATCAATCACCATGCCTTCAGTCGCTAGTTTTTCCACCACGGGTGCATCTAACGCACTGCGCTGATTGTAAAACTTAAAATCAAAAGGCGACTGGTCATCAGCAATAATAAATAAAATATTGGGTCGTTTGCCAGCTGCCTGGCTGGTTTCAATTGCGCCTACCGAAACCAGCAAGGTTAGAATGAATGTTGTAATTGTCTTCATGTTTTAATTCGTTTTGGGTGAAGATCTCTTGTCTTCCTTATTCTTTTTGTTTTGTTTCTTTGCTGCGGATTTTCCGAATGGGAGTTCGAATTCTTTTTTCTGTGCCGGCCCGGGCGTGCTCCGACCCCGGTCGAAATAACTTTGCATCAACTTCTCCAATCGCCCCGCCACCTCTGCATTGGCTTTGGCAACATCCTTGGTTTCACTGATGTCATCCTTCAGGTTGTAGAGTTCACGATTACCATTGCGAAAGGCGATGTATTTCCAAGGGCCTTGTCGAATCGCCAAGCCTGCCGGGGCTTGATTGATGGTTGCCTCGCGCAGGGGACCGGAAGCTTTGCCCAGCAGACCGGGCAGAATACTGACACTGTCTTCAGCCGCATTCGCCGGCAAATCTGCCCCAAGAATATCGGCGCACGTGGCAAACAGATCGTTCAAGCAAATGACATCATGATTTACTGACCCCGCTTTAATTCTACCCGGCCAGCGAGCCACAAAAGGTTCCCGGTGACCACCTTCATAAATGCTGCTTTTGGCTTCCCTCAATGGAGGATAGGGCCGCCTGGCCGCACCGTTGTCGCCAGTAGCAATAAGAATCGTATTCTTGTCCTGCCCGGTGCTTTCCAGCGCATCCATAAGCTGACCCAACATATGGTCGCCCTGATAGACCCAGTCTCCGTATTTACCCTCTTTGCCGGCCATCCCGCTTTTGCCTTCGAACTCACTCGCCGGAACAATCGGGCTATGAGGCGGGCACATCGGGAAGTAGAGAAAGAACGGCTTCTTTTCCCCAGAGCGTTCTTCAATGTACTGGAGCGCCTTCTTGATCATGAGCGGCTGATTCTCGACGCCCTTCACATTGGCCACCACCCTGTCCTGCTCAATGACTGAGCCGATGTTTCGGGCATGGGTAAAGCCATAGAAATATTCAAAGCCAAGCGCATTGGGGCCATCGGTCATGCGAGCTCCAATGGGCAATTGATTTTCTGTGCCCGGTTTTCCATCCACCCAATTCATGCCCAAATGCCATTTACCAATGCAAGCGGTGTGGTAGCCTTTACCTTTAAGAAATGAGGCCACCGTGAGACGGGTCTTGGGTATGATCGGGGCCGAGTAAGTCTTCAGCACGCCAAACTGACCGATTCGGCAGGGATAGCGGCCGGTCAGCACGCCGTAGCGAGTCGGCGTGCAGTTGGCAGCCGCCGAGTGCGCGTCGGTGAAGCGCATGCCTTGCTTGGCTAAACGATCTATATTCGGAGTCTTAAAAGGGGAATCAGCGCGGTAAGATGGCGGCTGCCCGTAGCCCATGTCATCAAAGAGAACGAAGACAATATTGGGGTGCTGCTTTGCTTCGGCCCAAACCAACATGGGAAGCAGTAAAGCAAAGAAGGTTAGATAAAATTTATTCATCGGATCGTCTTTCATTTCGCGGTGCCTACCTCGCGGCTGCCATCCGGGCTTTGAACTGAGCCCTGGCCTTTTTGAGGACAGCGGCGTATTTCGAATCGGAAACAACATTGGTGTACTGGTCTGGGTCCTTGATCATGTCGTACAGTTCTTCGCCTTTGCCTGCATAATTCATGTAATGCCACTGGGCCGAACGCAGTCCTCCGCCGGCTCGGTTATGAATTGATAGGGCTGTGTCGCGCACCTTCGCATCCGGATTGCGCAGAATCGGTGTCAGGCTTTTGCCGTGCAGGCCCTTGGGCATTGGCAGTCCCAGCAGGTCTGTCCAGGTTGGATAGAGATCCACAAGCTCCACCAATGACGATGTCCGTCCCGGCTTGATCCCCGGTGCGCTGACAATCAACGGCACGCGGACGACTTCCTCGTGCAGGTTGGCTTTCTGCCAGAATCCATGTTCGCCGAGGTGGTAGCCGTGGTCGGTGGTGAACATGATTGCTGTCGAATCGCGCAATCCGAGGCGGTCGAGTTCGTCGAGCACTCGTCCAAGCTGCTCATCCATGAAGGTCACCGAACCGTAATACGCCTGCCACATTCGGCGGCGTCCTTCTTCGGTTTCGTTGAGCCCCTTGCCATCGGACCCGCGGCCAGCAAGAGGGATATCATCCAAGTCGCCCTGGATCAGCGGCGGAATCTTTATCTTTTCCTGCGGATACATGTTGAAGAACTTTTTTGGCTGAACCATCGGGAAGTGCGGCCTCACGAAGCCAACTCCGAGGAAGAAAGGTTTGCCCGCCTTCTTGCGTTCCCGCAGCAACTCAACCGCCTTCGTCGCGACCATGTAGTCCGCCTGATCGGATCCATCTTCCTTATCGGTTTCGACTGTCGCCCACATGCGGTTTCGGCCCTTGGCGTCACGGCCTTCAATCTTCCGGGTCACGATGTCCGAGTTCAACAACCGGTACAGCCCCGGCGAGAACGTCTCAGCCGACTTCGTGTTGTAACGCTCGGTCCAGCATTCAGCAACATCCCTGCCATCACTGCCATCAAGCTGCGCATGTGGCACGGGCATATGGAAAATCTTGCCCACTCGTGCCGTATGCAGTCCGTGCTTTTGAAGAAGCTCGCCGATCGTCGGCGCGGTTGCCTTTGACTTGGGATAGATGCTCCGCATCATGGACGGTCGCGACGGCGAACACGCCAAGCCTTGGCAGTATGCCCGCTCAAACACCATCCCCGACTTTGCAAGTCGATCAATGTTGGGTGTCTTGCAAACGGTATTGCCGTAAGCCGCCAAGGCGCTGGCCTTGAGGTCGTCTGACATGATCAGAAGAACGTTTTTGACCTTTCCGGCTGGTTCCTTTGCCGAACTGGTTGGTGCGATAGTGGCTAAAGTCAGAGCGCAGAGGAGCGCTTGAAGAATTCTTTTCATTTTCTATTTTCTTTTCCTTTCTTGGGAGCAAAGGCCCAGCCGTGTCCCTTGGGTATGCGTACGGCAGGTTTCTTGATTGTTGGGGTCTTGCCGAGCGGGGCGAGCGTCTTCACCCAGGCCGCATGCTTGGAGGAGAGTTGCTTGACGACTTCCGGGTGCTTGGCCGTGACGTCTTGTTCCTCGCGGGGGTCGGCCTTGAGGTCGAACAATTGCCAGGGGTCCTTGTCGTATTTCTTGTAGAGGCGCCAATCCTTCCAGCGCACGGCGATCAGGTGACGGCGGACGGCGTCACCCGGTTCGTTGTTGAGCCAGAAGAGGTATTCGTGGGGCTCGCCTTTTTGCTTGCCGTTAAGGTAGGGAATCAGGTTTACGCCATCGCAATGCTTGGGGATCGGCAGCCCGGCCACCGAAGCAATGGTGGAATAGAAGTCAAAATTGGCAATCAGGCCGTGGTAGTCCTTCCCATTGGGGATGACGCCGGGCATGGAGAAGATGGTCGGCACGCGAACCCAGCCTTCCTGCTGTGTTCCCCGCCCTTTGCCTCCCCTGTAAGGCGCGGAGGATCCGCCCTCGCCCCCGCTGGCCCCGTTATCGCTGGAGAAAATGACCAGCGTGTTCTCGCGTAGTCCGTGTTTATCCAGGACTTCTAATAATTTACCTACCTGGTCGTCAACCGACACGATGGCCCCGGCCAGCTTGCTTCGCTTGCCCTCGGCTTGTGTGCGTTTGGTCAGGCGGGCAGGGGCCTCCTGGTTGCTGGAGTGGACGGCCTCGGGCGACCAGTAGAGGAAGAAGGGATCCGTCCTGTGGCGATCGATAAATTCGATCAGGTTGTCGCCGTCGTAGTCGGTCAACCACTGGGTCTTGCCAGCTTCGTTGATGCAGAAGTATTTCGAACCTTTTTTTGTGGGCGGCTTTTGGGCGACTTCCATGAAACCAACCTGCAAGGGCCCTTGGACCTTTGAGCCGATGTCCCACTTGCCGATCTGTCCGGTGACGTAGCCGTTGTCCGTCATGAACTTGGCCAGGGTCGGCCGATCCTCGGGGATGGGAAGCCCGCGAGACATCCCGTACTTGCCGAAGCGCTGGGTGTACTGCCCCATCATCAGGCTGCACCGGCTCGGGCAACAGGGTGGATTAGTGATGTAGGAAGCGGTGAACCGGACACCTTCGGCAGCCAATCGGTCGATGTGGGGCGTGGGGATATCCTTGCATCCGTATGCGCCAAGGTCTCCGTATCCCAAATCATCTATGTAAATGAGGACTACGTTCGGCTTCTCGGCCGCCGGAGCTTTCTTTTTGTCTGCTGCAACTGCCGGGGCCGCAAAGGCCAACAACAACAAACAAGCTGATAGGATAATTATGGATTTCTTCATTTTACTTTGCATAATTATTTCTTCTTTTTCTTGGGGCCGCGCCGCACCCCCGAGAGGGGCGGACGTTCCCTGTTGTTCTTCATGTGCTCAAGAAGATATTTTTTGCTGATGCCGACTTCCTTGATCAGCGCGTTGAGTTGCTCCCCGGTGGCGCCGATGGTGGTGCGATAGTCGGGGTCATTGGCGACGTTGCGCATTTCGCGCGGGTCAAATTTCAGGTCATAAAATTCAAACTCATCGGTATCCGGAAAATGGATGAGCTTGTAGCGCTGGGTGCGGATGCCCCAGTGCAAAGGGGCGCGGCCGTAGTAAGCGTAGAAAATGCCGGTTCGCCAATCGCTGGGAT
>DQLO01000383.1 GCA_015660155.1 Verrucomicrobiota bacterium | reverse complement strand
TGCAAAAAAGTTTTTTCAATGAAACGGCCCGTGGGTGCGTCTGGAAAAAGGGGTTGCCAAAAGGCCGTTGGGCCACTACACCCCGCCGCAACGTTTGCAACAAATGGGCAAAACACTAGTCATCGCCGAGAAGCCGTCGGTCCAAACGGATCTTGCCCGAGTTCTGGGCAAGACGCTGGGCAAGTTCGAGCGGAAGGGCAAGGACCGCAACAGCTACTTCGAAAACGATAACGCGATTGTCACCTCGGCGGTGGGGCATTTGGTGGAGCTGAAAATGCCGGAGGGGCCAAATGGCAAAAAGTTGCCGTGGGGCATCAAGCATCTGCCGATCATCCCGGATAAGTTTGAGCTGCAGCCGATTGAAAAAAGCGAGTCGCGGCTGAACCTTTTGCTGCGGTTGATCAAGCGCAAGGAGGTTGACCAAATCATCAACGCCTGCGACGCGTGCCGCGAGGGGGAATTGATTTTCCGATACATCATGGCGCTGGCCGGCGTGGACAAACCGATGAAGCGGATGTGGATGCAGTCGATGACCGACGGTGCAATTGTCGAGGCGTTCCAGAAATTGCGCGAGGATGACCGGATGCAGCCGCTGGCGGACGCGGCGCTGTGCCGCTCGGAGAGCGATTGGCTGGTGGGGCTCAATGGCTCGCGCGCATTGACAGCGTTCAACTCGCGGCACGGTGGATTTAATATGACAAGCGCCGGCCGCGTGCAGACGCCCACGCTCACGATCCTCAGCGAACGCGAGCGATTGGTTCGCGATTTTGTGCCGCGCGATTATTGGGAGGTGCACGCGGAATTTGAAGTGTTGGCCGGCACGTACGCAAGCCGCTGGTTCCGCGAGGATTTTAAGAAGGACGAAAACGACGACCAAACGCGCGCCGAACGCATTTGGACCGAGGCCGAAGCCAAGGTAATCGTCGGCCGTTGCGCCGGCAAAACGGGCATCGTCGAGGAAATCAAAAAGCCCGCCAAGCAAGCGCCGCCGCAGCTTTACGATCTCACCACTCTGCAGCGCGAGGCCAGCAACCGCTTTGGCTTCAGCGCGCGCAACACGCTCGGCATCGCGCAGTCGCTTTACGAACGCCACAAGCTGCTGACCTATCCGCGCACGGACTCGAAATGTCTGCCGGAAGATTACATCGACACCGTGCGCAGCCATCTCGCCGGCTTCGCCAAGGCCAAGTCCAACGCCACTTTGGCACCGGAAGTCATCGCCGCTTGCTCCAAAGTCTTGAGCAATGGTTGGGTGACGGCGAGCAAACGCATTTTTAATAACGCAAAAATCAGTGATCACTTTGCGATTATCCCAACCGGAAAAATTCCCGCGGGCGGGCTCAAGGAACAGGAGCAAAAAATTTATGACCTCGTGACGCGGCGCTTTGTCGCGATCTTTTTTCCGTCAGCAGAATTTGAAAACACCCGCCGCATCACGCGCATTGCGGACGATTCATTTCTGACCACCGGTAAAGTTTTGGTGGTGCCCGGTTATCTTGAAGTGTACGGCCGCCGCCCGGGCGTGGCCACGGAGAAGGACGAGCTCGTGCCCGCCCAATCCGGCGAGGAAGCCCAGGCGAAGGAAGTAATTCTCAAAGGCGAACACACTAAACCGCCCGCGCGTTACACGGAGGCGACGCTGCTTTCCGCGATGGAAACTGCCGGCAAACGCGTGGACGACGATGAACTGCGCGAGGCAATGAGCGAGCGCGGCCTCGGCACGCCCGCCACCCGCGCGGCCATCATCGAAGGGCTCATCGCGCACAAATATGTTTTCCGCCACGAACAACAAAAGCGTGACCTCGTGGTTTCCAACAAAGGCCTCGCGTTGATTGATTTGCTGGAGGACATCGGCATCGAGGCGCTCACTTCGCCGGAGTTGACCGGTGAATGGGAGTACAAACTCAAGCAAATGGAAGCCGGCGCGCTCAGTCGCGAGGTGTTCATGGGTGAAATTAAATCGCTCGCTCGGGACATCGTGAAGCGCACCGTCGGTAAAATGACCGAGCTGGCCAATCGCACCTATCCCGACCTCGAAGCCATCTGCCCCAGCTGCGGCTCCACCACGCTCAAGCAAACCGACGGCAACTACGAATGCACCGGCGCGGACTGCAAATTCAAACTCAACAAATACATCGCCAGCCACAAACTTGTGCCCGCCGAGGCGAAAGCCTTGCTGGAGAAAGGCCGCGTGGGGCCGTTCGAAGATTTCAAAAACCGCTTCGGCCAACCGTTCGTCGCTGAAATACAAATGGCCGAAGGCAAACGTGGCGCGTGGAAGCCGGAATTCGTTTTCGAAGGCGACGAGGAACGCGAAGCCGAATCCAAAAATCTCACCGACGACCAACTCCTTTGCGAAACCACCCTCGCCGATGGCACGGCCGCCAAGGTGTACGAGACCGAGCGCGCCTTCCTTTGCCCCGATATGGCGCGCGACAAACAAAAGAACGGCACCCGCATCGCCAAGGAAATTCTAAAAAAAGAAATCCCCGCCGAACAAGCCGCCAAACTTTTCACCGACGGCAAGACCGATGTCATCGCCGGTTTCATCTCCAAAAAAGGCCGCCCCTTCAGCGCCTATTTGTTGCTCGATAAAACCACCGGCAAACTCGCTTGGGAATTTCCACCGCGCCCCAAGAAGGCGAAGAAAGGTGCAAAGGCACAGGGGGACAAAAGGACAGGGAAAGCTACGGACTAACCCCTCTGTGCCTTTGTGCCTTTCAAAAAAACCGCAGCTCTGTTAGGTTCCCTTCATGCCGAGGAGGGCAGTAGATTCCATTATTGAAGAGGATGCATTTGTGTCGTCGTTTCTCGATTATTTGCATATCGAGGCGGGCGCGTCCGTGTATACGCAACGAAATTACCGGCAGTCACTCACGGAATTTTCGCGATGGTACTTGGGCGAACACAACGCCGCGCCCGATTGGTTGCACTTAAAGAAACTCGATTTCCGCGGCTACCTGCGATTCCTCGGGCGCGGCAATCTCAGCCGCTCGGCGGTGCAGTTACGTTTTTCTGCGCTACGCTCCTTTTACAAACACCTCATGCGGCGCGGCAAACTCGACGCCTCGCCTGTCAAAGAAATCACGTTGCCCAAAAAAGAAAAACGATTGCCACAATTCCTCACGCC
>DQLO01000080.1 GCA_015660155.1 Verrucomicrobiota bacterium | reverse complement strand
CTGCAGTGAATCGGCCACGGCATTGCCGGCGAAGCGAGGGAACACCGTTGCCAACGTTTGCCCCGCGTATTGGCGTGAGGTGACGGCGGTGAGTTCCGCGCGCGGATGGGCGAGCAGCAGCCGCACGAGTTCTTCGCCGGAATAGCCGGAGGCACCCACGATGGCGGTTTTTACTTTTTGAGCTACGCTCATATCGATTGTGTTGTGCGTTGTTTTGATGGCAATTGAAATCAAAAATTGAAAACAAAAAACCCCGCCGGAAAACCAGCGGGGTTTGCGAAAGCGATTTTGAGTTTAGCGTTTGCTGAACTGGAAGTGCTTGCGCGCGCCGGGCTGGCCGGGTTTTTTGCGCTCGCGCACGCGGGCGTCGCGATGCAGCAAGCCCTCGGCTTTGAGGGTGGGGAGCAGCTCGGCGTCGTACTCCAGCAGCGCGCGGGAGATGCCTAGCCGTACGGCATCGGCTTGGCCGGCTTGGCCGCCGCCTTTTACGTTCACGCGCACGTCAAATTTTTCAACATTCTCCGTGGCGATGAAAGGCTCGCCCACGATGAGGCGATGCGATTCCACGGGGAAATAATTTTCAAACGTGCGGCGGTTGACGGTGATGGTTCCGTTGCCGGGTTTGATTCGCACGCGGGCGGTCGCTGCTTTGCGACGGCCGGTGCCGAGGAATTCTCCAGTAATAGCGTCAGGCATCTTAATTTAAAGTCAACGGTTCCGGGTTTTGCGCGCCGTGCGGATGTTCGCTGCCGGCGAAAACTTTCAACTTGGTAAGCATCTTGGAGCTGAGCCGGTTGCGGGGCAGCATTCCTTTCACGGCGGCCATGATAATGCGCTCGGGATGTTTGGCGCGCATCTCGGCAAAGGGAATGCGCTTGAGCCCGCCGCGCCAGCCGCTGTAGCGCTGGTATTCCTTGGCGTTCTCTTTGTTGCCGGTCACCTTGATTTTCTCGGCATTGATGACGACCACGAAATCGCCGCCGTCGAGGTGCGGTGTGTAAGTGGGTTTATTTCGGCCGCGCAGGACGTTGGCTACCTTTTCGGCGAGATGCCCAAGCACCTGCCCATCGGCATCCACCACGTGCCACGCGCGCGTTTGCATATCAATTTTTGGCAAAAAAGTCTTCATTTCCGTGTTCGAAGGGGCGAGGAAAATACCAGAAAACACCGTAGGGTCAACAGGTTTCTGGCACTTTAAGCGTTTTTTTCTTCGGCCAATTGAGCAGCTTTTGCGGCTTTTGCCGCTTTGGCGGCCTTTGCTTTGGCTTTGGATTCAGCTAATTCCTCAGGTGTCATGATGCGCGGCTTGGCAAATTTCTCGAACCGATTGTAGCGGCGCAGCAAATCCGGCAGTTTTTGCAGGGCCAATAGCTGGCGTTTCATTTGTTTGTCTGGCTGAGCGGGCATGCCCCACCATTTCCCGCCATCGTCGATATCGCGCATGACGCCCGATCCGCCGAGGATGGTTACGTTGTCGCCGATGCGTAGATGGCCGGCGAGGCCCACTTGGCCGGCGATGGTCACTAAGTTGCCCAGCTTGGTGCTGCCCGCCACGCCGGCTTGGGCGACGACAAGGCAGTTTTTGCCGGTGCTCACATTGTGGGCAATTTGCACGAGGTTATCAATCTTGGTGCCGGCGCCGATGTGGGTGGGGCCGAGCGCGCCGCGGTCGATGGTCACGTTCGCGCCAATTTCCACGTCGTCGTCAATTACCACGTTGCCGATCTGTGGCACCTTGAGATGCTTGCCATTTTCCTGCACATAGCCGAAGCCGTCCGAGCCGAGAATGGTGCCGGCATGAATGCGCACGCGGTTTCCGATTTGGGTGCGCGGGTACAGCGTCACGTTGTGGAAAATCGCGCAGTCTTCGCCAATCACGCAATTTTCATCCACGTAATTGTTGCCGTGCAAAACTGTGCGCGCGCCGATCTTCGCGCCGTCGCCGATGATGACGTGCGCGCCTACGCAGGCCTCAGGATGCACCTCGGCTTTTTCGGAAATGATGGCGGAGGGATGGATGCCCGTGGGCGGTCCGGGCTCGGGGTAAAAGAGCGGCACCACTTTGGCAAAGGCAAGGCGCGCGCTGGGCACCTTGATGAGCACCTTGCGCTCGGAGGTGAAAGTTTTGTCGATGATGATCGCGCTGGCGGCGCTTTGCTCGGCGCGCTCAAAGAAGGTGCGGTTCTCGGCGAAGGTGAGGTCGCCCGTGCGTGCGCGGTCGGCGGCTTGGAAGCCGGTCAGTGGCATCGTGCGGTCGCCCAGCACTTTGCCGCCCAGTTTTGCAGCGATATCTCCCGCTGTGAAGAGCATGGCGAAAGCCTTTCGTTTGGTTAATGGTTGTGGCGCTAAAACGCCTAACGGGTGGCGATGATACCGTTTTTTTCGCCAAGCACAATCACATTCGGTTTCCAGTCCGCCGCTTCGGCGTCGTCCACCGTGGCAAAAGTCATAATCGTGAGGCGATCGCCCACTTTGCCGAGATGCGCCGTGGCGCCGTTGAGAATGATCGCGCCGCTGCCGGCCTCGCCCGGGATGGCGTAGGTTTCGAAGCGTTCGCCATTGGCGAGGTTGCCGCACAGCACGCGCTCGTAAGGCCGCATCGCCACGCGGTCCATCAACTCGCGGTCGATGGTGATGCTGCCTTCGTAATTCACGTTGGCATCGGTCACCGCCGCGCGGTGGATTTTCGATTTCAGCAGTTGAATTTGCATCGTCAAACGCCGTTGACTTGGCGAAGGGGCGGCACTATACACACCGCGAACATCAACGCAACCCCTCGGTAAAATTTTATTATGAGCAGAAAAATTCGTTATGGAATGGTCGGCGGCGGTCGCGGCGCGTTTATCGGCGCGGTGCATCGCATTGCTGCAAACATGGACGGCCAAATCGAACTCGTCTGCGGCGCGTTCTCGTCCAACCCACGCAAATCCAAAGCCAGCGGCAAAGATTTTTTCCTGCCCGCCAAGCGCTGCTACGGCACGTACGAGGAAATGATCGCCAAGGAAGCGGCGCTGCCGGCGGATGAGCGGATGGATTTTGTGTCCATCGTCACGCCCAATCATATGCATTTTCCGCCAGCGAAAATAGCGTTGGAAAATGGCTTCCACGTACTCAGCGACAAACCCGCGACGTTCAACCTCAAGGAAGCCAAGGCGCTGGAGAAGCTCATCAAAAAATCCCGCTGCCTCTACGGCCTCACGCATAATTACACCGGCTACCCGCTCGTGAAACAAGCGCGCGATATGGTCGGCAACGGCAAGCTCGGCAAAATCCGCAAAGTCGTCGTCGAGTATCCGCAAGGCTGGCTCGCCACGCGCTTAGAATTGACCGGCCAAAAACAAGCCGGCTGGCGCACCGACCCCAAGCGCAGCGGCGCCGGCGGCTGCATCGGCGACATCGGCACGCACGCGGAAAATCTCGCCGAATACATCACCGGCCTGAAAATCAAGGAACTCGCCGCCGACCTCACCGCCTTCGTCAGCGGCCGCAAACTCGATGACGACGGCAACGTGCTGCTGCGTTT
>DQLO01000319.1 GCA_015660155.1 Verrucomicrobiota bacterium | reverse complement strand
TGAAGATGAAATTGCCGGATTCCAGAAACGTAAGAAAGCCCACGTTTTATGGTAGGCGATGAGGGATTCGAACCCCCGACCAACGGCGTGTAAAGCCGCTGCGCTAGCCACTGCGCCAATCGCCCGCAGAAGCGGGACTGTAAGGCAGCTTACCGGGATTTGCAATCCGGCTTATTTCTTTTGCTGCTGACGACGCTTGAAGATGAATTTCCCCTTTGGGGAGGAAGCAGAAAGTTCCCATCCTTCTTTACCAAGGTCGTTGAGGCGTGTTTCAAGGCTGATCTCGGCATCGGAAGGATCAATGATTTTGTATTCCCATGCGATCCGCTCCGAAACCAGTTGAAGGCCTCTAATGTTTTTCACGTTCTCGCTGAGTGCCTGGACGTTTCGGATGGTGTTGGAAATATCCTGCAATGAGTCGGCAACTGTTTCGACAGTGGAACGGTTGGCGTCCGTCTCGGCCGGTGCGACTGGGGCAGGCGATTTGCCAGCGGATTTGCCGGTGGGCTTGCCGCAGCCAAAGGCGAGGACGAAGGAAAGGGCGATGAGTGGGAGGGTGTATTTCATGGTTGAACAATGACTTGGGCGACTTTGCCGTTTTGCATTTGAAAAATTACGGTGGTGTAGGTGCCGCCGAGTCTCATGTTGCGAACTTTCAGGCCGCGATAGGTCCAGTACTCTCCCTGCTTTTGGGCGGGTTCGCCGAAGACCTGCGTGATGATCGCCTCAGTTTTGCCCGGGTAAATTTCATCAATTTTGTATTTACCGCCCCCCACGGACCATTCGGTTTTATAACCGGGCGGTTTGGGTGGGCCCGTCGGGGCCAATCCGGGAATGATCGTGCCGGGGTTTGTGCCGGGCCGAATCCCGGGGCCCGGGCCGATTCCCGGAATTCCTCCGCCACCGGTGCCGCCGCCAAAGGCTTCGCCTAATCCGGCGAATTGCTGACCTAAGACGCCTCCCATCATTTGCCCCACAGCCGCGAGCAGATCGTCCGAGGTTGTGGCGGCATTAATTGTGTCCAATGCTTTATCCAATGTACTGAGAAAATTTGAGAGCATTGTTTTCTGCTGATCGGTCATTTGGGTATCCCCACCCAGTTGCTGACCCATCGGAACGGTTTGCTTGATGATCTCGACTAGTTGATCCAAGCCTTCGGCTACTTCCTTTGGCAGCCAGCGCCCTTCTATCTTGACCATGTCCAATTCTGCCGCCTCTTCTGAGATTTTAAAATCGGCCGAGCTGAGCTTGAGTTTGGCGGTTGTTTCAGTGGACGAAACCACCGTGACCTCGATCCCCTTCAGCCAGGTGCGTAGTTCGGCCATGCTCTTCGGTGCATCCGCATTATCGGCTTCGGCTATGGCCAAGTTGGCAAATTTTTCAAAGGCGGCCGAGCTCATCAGCTTTCCGCCATCCTCTTTGAGCACGGCGCCGACGTCCGGATTTTTGCCCCATTCGGGGGTCAATGCTTTGCTGTTCACCACAATCTCCAGCAAACTCACAATGCCATCCCAATTCTCGGTGATCTCGGGCGGGATGCCACCGCCTTCCCCGCCACCTTGACCGGTCATTTTCCGCACCGTTTCAAGGAGCAGTGCCTTTTTGTTTTTCAGAATCCCTGTGGTTTTTTTCAGTACCTCGACAACTTTCTTTTGAATTTCAGGATCGACGTTGGCACTGGATTTTTTGATTTCGTCGTTGATCAATTTCTGATGTTTGGCTGGAAGCGCTTCCCACAATACTTCGGGCTTGTTATCCGCCAAGCCGTTGAACACGCGCTTGAGTGCTCCGTCGGGTGTATTGATATCGCCGCCACCCATATATTTGGCCCACAGCCCCGGAACATATTTGTAACCGGCAAATCCGATGCCGCCGATGGCAAGCACGCCTATGAGAATGAAAATGATTTTCTTGGCACCGCCACTCTTGGCAGCAACGGGCGCGCCGAATTGGGCGTGGGGCGTCATGGCAGGTGCCGCCGGGGTGGCTGGTGGGACGGGTTCAGACGGAGGAACATCGCCCGCGGGAGGGGGCGTGGCATCTCCGGGCGGAGGGGGGGGAGGAGTACTCATAATTGGCCTTTCAAATACAACTCGATCAATCGTTGCGGCATTAGATGGAATTAGAGGGCTTTTGTCCAACGTATTTTCGGACATGCCCGAGGGATTAGACGCGAAAGCCGGACGAAGGTTTCAGATGAGTTTTCTTGAACCAGAGAAAAACGAGAAAAGGGGCAGCATAGCTGCCCCAGCTCCCCAGGCAAATCAGTCCTTCTATTATTACAGCAACTTGTGTTTATTTTTAGAGGCTGTTCGTACCTGTTGTTACATTAGACAGAGCAAACCCCGTGCCAACTCCATTCACACGGGAGACATCGCGTTTTTCCCCTGAAAAGTGAACCTCCCGTTTTTAAGGCGAAAAAAATTGCGCGGAATTGGCGCATTTGGCGTGAAAATTTTGGCAAAAAAAATCCCCCGCGGCCTCACACCGCGCGGGATGGTGAAATCAGACCTACTTTTGTTTTGCCCCTTGCTCAATCCAACGCTTGATGAGATCGGCCACCGGCTGCGAGATGCGGTTGCCCTTGGGTGGCATGCGGTCATCGTCGCTATCTGGCAGCATAATGCGCATGTGAATTTCACTCTCGCCCGGCTTGCCCGCCACGAAGATGGCTTCGCCGTCGGCGCCCTTCATCAGCTCGGCAAAACTATCGAGGCGCAGCTTGCCCTTTTGTTTTTCTTTGCCGTGACACTCGGTGCAGCGCTTTTGGATGATGGGCAGGATATCCTTGTCGAAAGTCGGCGTCTTGATTGCAGCGATGCGTTCGGCCTCGGCTTTGGCAGCTTTGGTGGCAGCTTCGCGCGCGGAGGTTTCAGAGGCGGCGCGCGCCTTGGCCAATCGGGCGAGGGTGTTCACGCTGCGCAAATCCTTGTCCACGCCGAGGTTGATGGAGAGATCTTTGTTTCCCGCTTTGGCCATCGCATCCTGAAACGCCTTGGCTTTTGCTTCAGTCACTTTCGTTTGCCACAGGTAAAGGCTTTTGAGGTTCTTCAAATTCTTGAGCTTGGCCAGCCCCGCATCGGTCACGCCGGTGCTGTAAAGATTCAGATATTCCAAACCGGAAAGTCCCCCGACGATGTCCAGCGCTTGATCGGTCACTTTCGTTTTCTCAAGGTGAAGTTTCTTCAATCCGTTTAACCCTTTCAACGATGCCACCCATGCGTCGTCAGCATCAGGATGTTGCAGAGATATTTCAACCGCATTGCTCAACGTGCCCAGCAACTTGGCATCGGCCACGGTGAACCCCTTCGTTTTACCAAAGGAATCTTTGGTGATCGTCACGCTGTATTCCTTGGCGTCCTTGGCGATATACAGCACGCGGCCGCCCAGTGATTCAATCTGGGTAATGGCGGCTTGCTCTTTTGAATTTTGGGCGACGGGCGCGGGTGTGCCCGCGTGGGCATTTTCATCCGGCGTGGCACAGCCGAAGAGTGCGAATATGGTGAGGGAAAGGATTGTTCGTTGAATGGATTTCATCACGCGCCAAAGCTAGGCCCGCGCGCGGAAAAACACAAACGCGAAAATTGCCTAACTTCGCCCGGCCGCCTTGATGAAGGGCTTCAGCTCGCGCATTAATTTCTTGAAGCTATCCAGGGTGAGTTGCTGCGCGCCATCGCTCCACGCCTCGGCGGGATTTGGGTGCACCTCAATGAGCAACGCATCCGCGCCCATCGCCACTGCGCCTTTGCACAGGCTGTTAATGAGATCCGCCCGGCCACAGCCTTGGCTGGGGTCAATCACGATTGGGCAGTGCGATTCCTGTTTCACGGCGGGAATGGTCGAAAGATCCAGCGTGTTGCGCGTGTAACTTTCGAAAGTGCGAATGCCGCGCTCGCAAAACATCAGCCCCGCGTTTTCATTGGCCAAAATGTACTCACCCGCCAGCAGCCATTCCTCGATGCGCATGGACATCCCGCGCTTGAGCAGCACCGGTTTACCTGTGCGCGCCGCCGCAATGAGCAGCTGAAAATTCTGCGCGTTCCGCGTACCGATCTGCAAAATGTCCGCATACTCGGCCACCAAATCCACATGCTTTTGCGAGAGCAATTCCGTGATGATCGGCATCCCCGTTTCGTCCCGCGCCTTGGCTAGCAACTTCAGCCCCTTTTCGCCCAGCCCCTGAAATTCATAGGGCGAAGTGCGCGGCTTGAATGCCCCTC
>DQLO01000019.1 GCA_015660155.1 Verrucomicrobiota bacterium | reverse complement strand
TCGAAATCGTAACTGCCTTCCTGCACGGCGTCGTGCGCGCCTTGCAAACCGGTGATGGCCTGCGCGGTGGCGGCTTTCACCACGGCTTGTTTGTGGTGATGTCCGCAGAAAATCAGTGCGGACACTTCCTCGAGATATTTGTTTTCGCCATTGCGCGAGAGCAGAAAGCCGCGCACCCAATCGCGCACGAGCTGATAATGGCTGTGCGGATTGGCCTCGAGCGGTTTCTGCGCCTTGGCGAAATCGGCCTCACTGCCTTTCTTGACGAGATGCCGCTCAAACTCGGTGAGCAATTTATCCGCTTCCTGACTAACGGCCCAGTCCTTGCCGTTTGTAATTTCGTAAAATAAATACTCGCCAGCGGGCGCGGCATCCTCTTCGGGAAACAAACCCGTGTCCGCCACAAATCCTGTTACCAATTCCTGCAACGCCACGATGTACTCGCGCTGAGTGGGGTCACCGGGGAACAGCTCGTTGCGTTTGGCGAAGCCTTCGAGTTGGGCGATCCAAAGTTGGCGCACGTCGTCCGGGCAAAAGTGATGCCAGTAAGCCGCGCCGCACGCCCGCACGCGGGGATGATAGCGCGCCAGTTGCAAGGCGGCGTGGGTGTTGAGCAGGGCGGCGAGGATTTTGCCGGCGTCCTGATCGTGGATGCCTTTGGTGTACGCCTCGGCATAACGATCGCCCATAAATTCCTGAACCAGCTTGAGGCGGGCGGCGGCCTTCATGGCGGCGACTTCGGCGAGGCGTTCGCCACCTTCGTGCTCGAGTTTTTGCCAAACCAAATAGGCGAGATATTCGGCGCGGTAAATTTCGCGATCCTCGCTCACCACCTGTTGATCCCACACCGCGCGCGTGGCCAGGAAGGCTTCGTCCTCGATGGGTTCAAAATACTGCGTGCCGGTGAGGTGCAAATTTTGCACGTCGCCGCGGCGCACGATGGTGAGATCCAGCGGCTGGGTGTTGACGGCGAACTTGTGCTTGCCAAACTGGATGACGTTTTGGCCATCGACGTAGAGTTCTTTTTTGTCCTTGAGCTGGCGGACGGCTTCTTCGTGGATGGTTTTGAGCTGGGACTGGAGGCCCTCGGCTTCGCCGGTTTTTTCCAGCGCGGTGAGTTCCTCCACGCGCTCGCGGATGGAATCGATGATCCGATCGGCGGCCATGTAGCCGTTGATATCGTTAACGTCGTCGAATGTGCCGAGCTTGTGCTCCACGCTCTTGAGCATTCGCTCAGCGGAGGACACCAGCGCGGTGGCCTTGCGGTTGCGGATTTCCTCAAGCTGCAGGCGTTTCTGCTCGAAGGCGGCTTCCAGCTCGCCGCGTTTTTCATCGAGCTGCTCGATGTACTCTGGAAAATCCGCGAAGTCGCCGCCCAAATCCTCCAGCTGGTTGATGACGTTATTAAAATACCCGTCGCATTTCTCCGGTGAATCGGACATGTCCAAATAATTCACTGCCGTTTGGCTGAGCAATAAAATCTGGGCATTAAATTGCGCGGCACCCTCGGCGCTCATCAGCGTGCGCGATTTGTTTTTGAGCGCCTCCTTCACCTGATTCACCACCTGATAAATGGCGGTGATGGATTCGATGATGCGGGTTTGTTCGGTGGTGTCATCGATCTGCAAACTGCGCACGATGTCGATGAGCATCTCAAGGTCTTCACCGGCTTGGGTGATTTCCGCGTTCAACTCTTTAGCCTCGGCCATTTTGGTGACGCCCTCGACCTGACCGCGTTGTGCGTCGGCGCGTTCGCGATAGGGATCCAGCGCCTCGGGTTGCAGCAGGAATTGAACGCACTTTTGCGAAAGCGTTTCCACCTGCTCCTTCACCTCCGCCTCGAGGGCGTCCATCGCGGCAATATCGATAAAGCGCACCTCATCCTTGAGCGTGATAATTTCCCCCCGCATCCGGCGCAGTCCGCCGAGGTTGGCGACGAAATCATCAACCGACCGGAAGTCCGCGCGGAGGACTTGATTGAACAACGTCTTGGCGCGTTTCTGGATTTCATCGGTCTTTTCCTTAGCGTCGAGGCGCAGCCGGCGCACTTTATCAAACTCGGCAATAGCCTTTTCGGCGGAGCTGCCGATCTCTTTCAAGATTTTCACCACGCCGCCGCCTTCACCGGAAGTCAGCCACGTAAATGAATTCGGGATATTTTCGCACCGGCGTGCCACATCGGCGTAAAGGTCTGCGTAGGGCGATTCCTTTTGGATGAGGATGAGCACCTCATTGCACTCGGCCATGGCGCGCACCACGGATTTGTTGCCCACTTGGAACAGAAACGATTCGCGATTGCCGCTTTCCGGCTCGTAACCGGCTTGATAAAATGGGGTTTGCCGCAGTTGAATGGTGTGATGCTTGATGGCTTCTTCCTCGGCGCGGAAGCTCACGAGGTCGCCATTGGGGAAGAGCGAAAATCCATGGCACGTGATGCGCTCGGTGACTTCCTGCTCGATGAGGCGATAGGGCATCAGCGCGTACAACCCGCTCGTGCGGTTGAAAAAGACGTACAGAAAATCCTCGCCATTGGGCGAGGCCACCGTGCGCTCGAGCACCATCTCGCCCAGCTCGCCCTCGTAGCGTTTCAGCTCGCCGGTTTGCAGATAGTAGCCATCGGGGAAGATCAACCCGTGCTCCTCGGGCAACATCACGCACGAATGCCCCAGCGTATCCACGCGATGCACGGCCTGCATTTTTTCATTAAAAATAAAATAGCGCGTCACCTTTTCGCGATAGGGCGTCATCTTCAGCAAAATCAACGAGCCTTGAATCGCGTACTGGATTTTGGCGTCGCCTATCTTTTGGTTGGCGTCCATCACCTCCTCCGCGTAGATGCCCTCGCCGGAGGCGGTGTTGTCCTCCACCTTGATGGTGAGGTCGCCGCCCACGCACTCCACAAACACGCGATCCTCAATGGACACATGCGGATTGTCGCCATGCCGAACCGCACTTTGCGAGGGAGTTCGCCACTTGAAATTATACTGGCTAGGGAAGCCCTGCCGGAGATAGTCCGGCGCGCTGCGATCATCCTCATAAACCAGTTCGCCGTCTTTATAGAGCCACTTGAACGCCGTCACATCGCTCACCTTCGAGCCCGTGCGAAACACCATGTACAAGTGCGCGTCAATAATCGAAAAGCGGTGAAAGGTAGCCGACTGATTAATCTGGAACAGCCGCGTGAAGGTTTCCTTGAAGTTCCCGTCATCGAGCACGCCCAAATCGCCCTCGTGAAAAGTCTGATCTTCGGCGTTGTATTCAAACACACTGAAGACGTCACTCAACTCCCCCTGCTTGAGGCCGAGGTTGACATTGAATCCGAAGAGGAAACGATTGTGGCCGAGCTGAATCATGTCACGCGGCTCGCAGTTGAGCTGCGTGGACACGCGATCCATCTTCTTCAGCTCCAGCTTGCGCGTGCCGAAAACTTCCGCGCGTTGTTCATCCAAAACGCCCAGCCGCTCGCGCAGCACTTTGGCCTGATCGGACAGGCGTTGCTTGATGAGATCATATGCGCCGCCTTCCAGCGCGATTGATGCGCCTTCCGCCGGGGTTCCGCTTTCGGGAGGTTCCGCCATGGAATCCAATCCATCCGACCGAAGCCGGATTGGGAAAGGGATTTATTTCGCCGCTTTATCGTCCAGCAACACGCTGGAAATCATGCCGCCGATGCCGGATTCTTTAACCGCTTTTTGTGCCTGACGCATGATCGATTTCACGCCGCCGTCATCCGCCTTGCTGATGAGCTTGGTGAGCAGCGCCGAGATGGTGAGGTTTTTCACATCCTCGCTGGAGACGCCGAGATCTTTCACCCAACCGCGCAGTTGAGTTTTGAAATAATCGGGGTCGCCGTTGAAGAATGTATTTTTCACATCGGTGATGGCTTGGCTGTTGTTCACCAAACGATCGACCGATTTGCCGTAGCTGACCGAGCGCACGATCTTCTCGAAGAAGTCGTTCTCGCCGCCCACGATGTCGATGTTCGCGCTCTTGAGGGCTTCGCCCACCACGCGCGCCTGCGC
>DQLO01000285.1 GCA_015660155.1 Verrucomicrobiota bacterium | reverse complement strand
GGACAGGTGGCGGTGGTCACCGGCGAAAACGAAATCGCGACTGCGGCCAAGGTGGTCAAGGAATATGGCAAAAGCATCGACCGGTTGAGCATTCATTTTGGTTATCTCGGCGAGGAACGGATGGAAGGCGAGGCCGTGAACCGACTGGCCGACCTGCCGTCGCTGGATGTGCTGCGCGGCCAGTTGCTGGGCACCATCCAGGCACCAGCCACGGCGATTGCGCGCGTGATTGGCACGCCGGCCACGATGTTGGCGCGCGCCATTCAGGCGAAGTCAGAGAAAGGCTAAAAAACAATTTCGCCCGTCGCGAGTGCGGCGGGCGGTTAAACACGAACAACTGTAAATCGTCGGGACGCAGGCGGCGTACTGAAAACCCTCCCGCCCGGGGGACGACGAGACGACACAAAAAGAAAGAAAAAACAAAATGGCAGATCTGGATAAAATTGTAGACAGCTTGAGCAGCCTCACCGTGATTGAGGCCGCCGATCTGGTTAAAAAACTTGAAGAGAAATGGGACGTCAGCGCCGCCGCTCCGGCAGCGGTGGCCGTGGCCGGCCCCGCCGGTGGCGGTGAGGAAGCCGAGGAGAAGGATTCCTTCGACGTCATGCTCATCGGCGACGGTGGCAAAAAGATTCCCTGCATTAAAGCGGTGCGTTCCCTCAAGAGCGATCTGGGCTTGAAAGAGGCCAAGGAACTCGTGGAGAGCGCCCCCACCGCGCTGCTCGAAGGCGTGACTAAGGACGAGGCCGAAGCGGCCAAGAAAACGCTCGAAGAGGCCGGCGCGAAGGTCGAGCTCAAGTAGCCTGGTTTTTTACCGGGCATCGGCGGGGGGCGCAACCCCCGCCGGTCGCCCCGGCGATTTTGCATCGACCGGGGGCACACACAGGCGGATCCGCGGAGCCGCTCTTGGATGGGTTAAAACGTGACAACAATTTGGGGGCAACCCCGCCGGCCAGTGGCCGACACGGACAAATAGCGATATGGCAGCGAACAAAAACGAGCGGATCAACTACGGCAAAATTAAAGAGGTCATTGAACCGCCCAACCTCATTGAAATCCAGAGCGACTCTTACGTCGATTTTCTGCAGATCAACACCGCGCCCGATAAGCGCAAGAACGAAGGCCTTCAGGCTGTGTTCAAGGAGGTGTTTCCCATCGAAAGCTACGATGGAAATATCATGCTCGATTTCCATAGTTACGAGATCAGCCCGCCCAAGCAAAGCTGGCTTGAGTCGCTCGAGGATGGCGCCACCTATGGCGCGGCACTTTACGTGACCTTCCAGCTCAAGGAAGGCAAGGGGGTGAAGGAGGAAAAAGTGTTTATGGGCGAGATGCCCCTGATGACGCCCTCCGGCAGTTTTGTGATCAATGGCGCCGAGCGCGTGGTGGTCAGCCAGTTGCACCGTTCGCCCGGTTTGGCCTTCGAGGCCTCGAAGCATGCCAATGGCAAGATGCTGCATTCGTTTCGCATTATCCCGGATCGCGGTTCGTGGTTTGAGGCGCAGTATGATACCAGTGATTTGCTGTATGTTTATCTGGATCGCAAGAAGCGGCGTCGCAAATTTCTGATCACCACATTTTTCCGCGCGCTGTGTTTTCTCGAGGACGAGAAACTCAAGGGCACGGACACGGAAATTCTTGAGCTGTTTTACGACATCGAGGAGATCACGCTCAAGGCCGCCGAGAAGCACGTGAACCTTGCCAACCTCGTGTTGGTGGAGGACGCGGTGGACATGGAGAAAAACGTGATCGTGGCGCGTGCGTTTGAGCCGCTCTCCAAGGCGGTGCTCAAGCAAATTGCGGCGGTGAGCAAGGACAAGATTCGCGTGGTGGACACCACCCGCGACGAGGGCCTCATCATCAAGTGCATGAAGAAGGATCCGACTCACAACGAGGAGGAAGCGCTCAAGGAAATTTACAGCCGTCTGCGCCCGGGCGATCCGCCCACGGTGGCCAACAGCCGCGCGCTGCTCAAGCGCCTGTTCTTTGATCCCAAACGCTACGACCTCGGTCGCGTGGGCCGTTACAAGATTGGCCAGAAACTCGGCTTCGAGGATCCCAAACAATCGCGCGTGCTCACCCGCCACGATTTGGTGGAGGCCACCCGCTATTTGCTTACGCTCAAAATGGGCGGCGGCGTGCTGGACGATATTGATCACCTCGGTAGCCGCCGCGTGCGCACCGTGGGCGAATTGCTTTCCAACCAATGCCGCGTGGGGCTCGCCCGCACGGAGCGTTTGGTGAAAGAGCGCATGACGCTTTTCGATCGCGAAAGCGGCACGATGACGCCTGCCAAGTTGGTGAATCCGAAAGCGCTTTCCGCGGTGATCCGCGATTTCTTTGGGCGCAGCCAGCTCAGCCAGTTCATGGATCAAATCAATCCGCTGGCCGAGACGACGCACAAGCGCCGCCTCTCCGCATTGGGCCCGGGCGGCTTGTCGCGCGAGCGCGCGGGCTTTGAGGTGCGCGATGTGCACCCGAGCCATTACGGCCGCATTTGCCCGGTGGAAACTCCCGAAGGCCCAAACATCGGCCTCATCGCGAGTCTCGCGACGTTTGCCCGCGTGAACGATTACGGCTTTCTTGAGAGCCCCTATCGCAAGGTGGAGAAAGGGCGCGTCACGGAAAAGATCGATTACCTTACCGCCGATGCCGAGGAAAACTTCACGGTGGCTCAGGCCAATGCGAAGATTGACGACAAGGGAAAATTTTTGACCGAGTTTGTGACTTGTCGGCGCCGAGGTGATTTCATCGATGTGGAACCCAAGGGCGTCCATTACATGGATGTGTCGCCCAAGCAATTGGTGTCCGTGGCGGCGGGGTTGATTCCCTTCCTCGAGCACGATGACGCGAACCGCGCGTTGATGGGCTCGAACATGCAACGCCAAGCCGTGCCGTTATTGATTACCGAATCGCCTTTGGTGGCGACGGGCATGGAGCGGCGTTTGGCCGAGGATTCGTGCGCGGTGGTGAAAGCTGAAGTGGCGGGCAAGATTGCCTCCGTCACTGGCGAGCGCATCATAATCACCAAGAACGGCGAGATGCCGGTCAGCAAACGGAAATTCAAGCACGACCCCGAAGGGGGCATTTGGGTGTACGAATTGCGCAAATTCATGCGCTCCAATGCCGGCACTTGCGTGAACCAAAAACCGCTGGTGCATTTGGGTGAATCCGTGAAAAAGGGCCAGGTCATTGCCGACGGCCCCTGCACCGATGACGGCGAACTGGCGCTCGGCAAGAATGTGCTCGTCGCGTTCATGCCGTGGAATGGCTACAACTTTGAGGACGCCATCATGCTCAGCCAACGCGTGGTGAAGGATGACGTGTTCACCTCCATCCACATCGCGGAATACGACGTGGGCGCGCGCGACACCAAGCTGGGGCCGGAAGAAATCACACGCGACATCCCCAACGTGGGCGAGGAAGCGCTGGCCGATTTGACCGCCGACGGCGTCATCCGCGTGGGCGCGGAAGTGAAGCCGGGCGACATTCTCGTTGGCAAAATCACGCCCAAGAGCGAAACCGAGCTGGCCCCCGAAGAGCGTCTGTTGCGCGCCATTTTTGGCGAGAAGGCCGCCGACGTGAAGGACACCTCGCTCAAGGTGCCCAGCGGTACTTACGGCATCGTGATGGATGTGAAGGTTTCCTCTAAAAAGGAGCGGGACACTAAAACGTCCAGCAAAAAAGGTGAGAAACAGGTGGCCGATGAATTCAAGAAACGGCTCACCGATTTGCGGGAGCAACTCACCGAGTCGTTGTCGAACATTTTGCTCGGCGAAAAAATCCCGCTCGATGTGGTGAACAGCGAGACCGGCGAGATCATCATCCCCGCCAACCGCAAGATCACCAAAACTCTCCTGCGCAAGCTGGCGAGTGTTTACGACAAGATTGAGATTGATCCCTCGCCCATCCGCAACAAGATCAACGAAATCCTCGCGGCCTTCCTCAAGCGCTTTGAGGATTTGAAAACAGCCCACGCCGAAGAAGCGGGCCGCGTGGAAGCCGGCACCGATGTGGATCCCGGCGTGGTCAAGCAGGTGAAAGTTTACATCGCCTCCAAGCGCAAGCTTTCAGTTGGCGACAAAATGGCCGGCCGCCACGGCAACAAAGGCGTGGTCGCCAAGATCGTGCCCGAGGAGGATATGCCCTACCTCAAGGACGGCACCCCGGTGGACATCGTGCTCAACCCCCTCGGCGTGCCCTCGCGCATGAACGTGGGGCAGGTGCTCGAGACGCATTTGGGCTGGGCCGCCAAACTGCTGGGCTTGAGCTTTGCCACACCGGTGTTTGATGGCGTCCCGGAAACGGAGATTCGCAAATACCTCGTACAGGCGGAAGCCTTGAGCAGCGACAAATTGGTCGGCGAAAACGGCAAGGCTTATTTGTATGACGGTCACAGCGGTGATCGTTTCGATCAGGAAATCGTGGTCGGCTACATTTATATGATGAAGCTCGGCCATCTCGTGGCGGATAAAATTCACGCCCGCGCGGTGGGCCCCTACAGCCTCGTCACCCAGCAACCGTTGGGCGGCAAGGCGCAGTACGGTGGTCAGCGTTTCGGCGAAATGGAAGTGTGGGCGATGGAAGCGTACGGCGCGGCCTACACCTTGCAGGAACTGCTCACCGTCAAATCCGATGACGTGCAGGGCCGCACCCGCATTTACGAAAGCATCGTGAAGGGCGACAACACGCTGGACGCCGGCATCCCTGAATCCTTCAACGTGCTCGTCAAGGAAATGAAGTCCCTCGGCCTCGAGGTGGGCGTGGGCTACACCAACCCCGCCGACAACCAATCCGAAGCCGATGACACGCTGGCCATCCTCGCCAGCTAACCTGAAACAAAAGTAATTTGGAAAAAAATATGAGCGCCATTGCCAATCAATCCGCCCGTGAGTTGCTGGGACTCGAACGCGTGAACCTCGTGGATCACGTCGCCCTGTCCGTCGCCGGCCCCGAATCCATCCGCCGCTGGTCCAAGGGCGAGGTCAAAAACCCCGAGACCATCAACTACCGCACCTTCAAGCCCGAGAAAGGTGGTCTCTTTTGCGAACGCATCTTTGGCCCTGTCAAGGACTGGGAATGCTCGTGCGGCAAATACAAGCGCATCAAATACAAAGGCGTCGTCTGCGATCGTTGCGGCGTCGAAGTCACTCTCGCGCGCGTGCGCCGCGAGCGGATGGGCCACATCGATCTTTCGGTGCCGGCCACGCACATTTGGTTTTTCAAGTGCATGCCCTCGCGCCTCGGCCTGATGCTGGACATGACCGGCCGCCACCTCGAGCGCGTCATTTACTACGAGGATTATCTGGTGGTGAATCCGGGCGACACGCCGCTGGAACAAAAT
>DQLO01000259.1 GCA_015660155.1 Verrucomicrobiota bacterium | reverse complement strand
TCCTCGCCTTCAATGCCCTCGGTGGGTTCGCCTTCCGGGGGTTCGGGTGTTTCGCCTTCGGCGGGTTCAGCTGGTTCCTCCGGCTTGGGTTCGGGCGCTGCCTCCGGCTTGGGGGCAACGGGTGGTTTGGGCTGTGGCGCGGCGGCCTGCTTTTCAACGGGCGCAGCCGGTTCCGGTTTTGAAAAAATAAACAACGCGGCTACTCCGAACAGGAGTGCCACGCCGATTGCGAGTTCGGTGCGGTTCGATTTCATTTCACCCTCCAATGTGCTTTGACGTTATTTGCGCGGGTTGGGATTCAACATCTGTTGCAAATGATTTTTGTCTTCAATCACCTTCCGGAACGCCGCGAGGTCTTTTTCTATTTCCACCTGCAACGCCTGATAATACATTTCCGAGAAAAAGAACGCGCGCGCCACATCGCCGTCCACCAGCTCGATGTCGGCCTCCTTCACGCGGGGCATCAGCAGTAGCCGCCCGCGGGTGAAGTTGCTCAGGCTCAGTGCCTGCTTTTCGGTATTCAACTTCACGGTTTTTTTCATCAACACCGCGTACTTGAGGCGTTGCAGATCCTTTTGGTGGCGTAAGAGTACCGTGAATTTTTCCTGCCCCTCCTCTGTGGGTTGGTTGAGGGCCCAAAGTTGGCGCGCCCAATTCGCTTCATCGGCGCACTCCACCAGTTTCAGTTCCGGCACGGGCTCGTTGAAAATGGTTTTCGCGCTGTCGGAAAATCGCTGCATCGTGAAGGAAATCGCCACTGCCTTGGCGCCGCCTTTTTCGGTAAGCACTTCCGGCGCGTTGGCGCGTAAGTACTCCTCCAGAAACCGCACGCGATGGCCGGACTTGATATTTTTGTCCGGCTCAAAGAAAATGATTTTTGTGGAGGCCAGTTGCTCCTGCATTTTCTGGCGCTTGAGCACCTCGTAAATTTGCCGGTAACATAAAATTTCTTCGCCCGGTACGGCGTTGCCCACAAAATGATTGTAAGGATACTGTTCGCTCAACTGCACATTGCCCGCCACGATATGGCTGGCCAGCGCTTTCATTCGCTGGAGTTGGCGGTTTTGCGTGAGGTAATTGAGGTCAAATGTGTCCTCGGCGCGGATGCGATAGGCGTCGCGGAAAAGTTGATTGCCAAAGCTATCGAATGAATCCTCGTCCTTGGGAATGTGTTTTCCGCCAATGGGATTATCGGGCAACACCGTGGGCGTGAGCACGATGATGACTTCGCGCTTCACCGCCTTTTCCTGTTTGCTGCGAAAGAGTCCGCCAATCAGCGGGAGGTCGCCGAGCAGGGGCACCTTGTCCACGCTGCTTTGTTTGTCGCGCGCAATGAGGCCGCCGATGATGAAGGGGGTGTTGTTGGCCACGCGCGCGGTGGTCTTCACTTCGCGCACGGAAATGGTCGGCGACTTCGCCACCACGTTGGCGCCCTGTTTCACCTCCACATCCTCATTGGGAACCTGGGCGGTGACCTTCGCGTTGATTTGCATGCTCACTTCGCGGCCATCGGCGCTGGCGCGCGGGCGCACTGCGAGCGTGATGCCCGCCTTTTTCATTTCAAACGAGGTGCGCTGATAATTATTGCCGGGCGCGTACGTGGTGTTCGCGACGGGAATTTCCTTCGATACGTTGATGAACGCCATCCGATTATTCAGCGCCAGCACGCTGGGACGCGAAAGCACTTCCGCCTTGCCCTCGCGAACGAGCACTTTGATCTGCGCGTTGAGTCCGTGGAAAACGCCGGAGGTGGCGAGGTTGAGCGCCTCATCTGCGCTGGGATATTTCAGCGTGCCGAAGGTCAGCGTGCTGGTTTTGTCGGTAAACCCGCTGCCGGTGGGGTTGCCGGAGCGCGCCCATTTCACGCCCATTTCTTCCAGCGCGGTGGAAGAGATTTCCAGAATCATCGCCTCAATGATGATTTGTCTCGCGGACTTGTCCACGTCGCGTTTTAACAAATCGAGCAATCGGCTCAACTGCTCCGGTTCGTTTTCATTATGAAAAACGATGAGTTCATTCATCGGATCCGTTTCCGTTTGGGGAAACTTATCTTCCGGTTTCGGAATGGTCTCGTGGAAGGTCGTGCCCGGAAGCGAAATCACTACCGGCAACTTGGTGTGATCCACCGGTTCCTCGGCCTTGCCGATGGTGTAGCCGTGCAGCGCCAGCAATTGCGTGGCGCGCGTGGGATCGATGTAGCTCAGCGTGATGCGCTTGGACACCACTTTCAAATCGTTGGTGGTTTTTAGCGCCGCCAATTCGCCGAGGGCATTTTTCAACCACGGCTTGATGCTGCTGCGCGTGGGGCCCGTGCCAGGCAAAGGTTGAGCCAAAAGTGTTCCGGCGAGCGCCACCCACAGCGCCGCCATGATCAGAGTTTTATTTTTGTTCATCCCCTTCATCCCCCTTGTTTTTATCTGACTTCGTGAAACCCGGGAAAAACGATTGCATCACCTTTTGCATCGCCGTTTTCTTTTCCCCCTTCGCCTTGGATTGTTTGGCGCGTTGTGCTTCCTCGCATTTCACCCGCACTTGCTTGGCTGTTTGTTTCGCGTCCTTCTTCAGCAAGTCCCGCAACTCGTCGTGCTGTTCCAGCAAAGGCGCGATGGCGGCCTTCGGGATCTCATAAACCAGCGCCTCCGTGCCCGCTTCCACCGTGGTGGTGCGCGCCGCGCCATCCAGCACTGCGGACACTCCAAAATGTTGACCGGCCCGCAACGTGTCCACTTTCACCCGTCCCATTGGGTCATCCACAAATCGCTCCAGCAAACCCTCAAGGCACACGAAAAGTGAATCGCCGGCGTCGCCCTGCGCGTATAGCACCTCGCCTTCCGCGAGTGTGCACTTTTGCATTTGGGGAAACACCGACGCGAATTCGCCCGCGCTCAAGCTGCGGAATAATTCCGTGCGAGTGAGCAGTTGGTACAAGTCCTCGTCCAGCGACGCATCCAGCGTCCGCTGTTTCCCGCGCGTCAAGGTCACCTCCTCCTTCGAGTGCGCAGGCATGATACCTGAATGCACCAAATTTTCAAGCACCGTTCGGTTCACCTCATGCCGCGATTCATTAGGGGAAATATCCTTTGGCAAAATGAAATAACGCACTTCATAAACCATCCCGTTGAGCGACGCCTCCTTCATTCGCACTTCCGATTCCGGCTTGGCCAGAATGCCCTTGAGCCCGCACGCGGCGCGGATGCCCGCGGTCAGCACCCGCGTGGCCCGCTCGACGGGCACTTCGAAATCGATGATGAAATCCAGCTCCATCCGGAAATGCGGCGTGGGCTCCATATAATTCGTCACGATCGTTTCGCCCAGTTTGCTGTTGGGCACCACCACCATATTATTTGCCGTGGTGCGCAGGCGCGTGGTGCGCCAATTGATCTCGATAATCTCCGCGACGATGTGCGTCTCCACGCGGTTTTGATGAACCATAATCCAGTCGCCCATTTTGAATGGCCGATCCACGTGAATCGCCAAGCCCATAAATAAATCGAGAATCACCGTGCGCAACGCCAAGCCAACCACAATGCTCACCGCGCCCGAGGCGGCGATGATTTTGGTGGTGTCCTGATGAAAAACCGTGGACGCAATCGCGAGGCCCGCGATAGAGAAAATCACAATCCCCGTCACGTCCTTCGGCAAACGCGGCACCCGTCGTTCGGACAACGCGCCAATGAATCCATCCCAGAAAAAAACCGTGAGCAAACGGTTCACCAAAAACGCCGCCGACACCCACGCGCCAATTTGCACGCCGTGGGTA
>DQLO01000042.1 GCA_015660155.1 Verrucomicrobiota bacterium | reverse complement strand
GGCGGTGAACCGAAATTCACTTCCCAGACGGTCAAGCCCTGTTGAGTCGACCGAAGCCGTCTCGCCAAGGATGCCTCGGGTGGAGGCAACAAGCCTGAGTCTCACCGGAAATCCGCCCGAAGGCTTCTCCCCAGCTGAAAGGCCACTCCGAAAAACGGCCTCTCCGAGTCTCTGACTCGGCCAGTTTCCCTTTCAAGTTACCCCGAAAGTTCCGCTGACGAGAACAAGATACCACGAAAGCAAAAAACGCAAAGAGTAAGTTATTATTCGATTTTAACAGGTTATTCACAATTGAGAACAACCCGGATTGAGCCAAATTTGAACTGAACTTGAAAGAATGATTGTGCCGCTCTCGACTCTCGTCCCTCGGCTACTTCTTCGCGTATGCCACTAACCAATCGGCGGCGGCTTTTTCGGCGGAGGCTTTTTGCTCGGCGCTTACTTTGGGTTCCTTCAGCACCGTCTGTTGCATGCGCGGCAGAAACGCTTTGGCCACTTTACTGCCCAAGCCATCGGCGATGAGGTACCACTTGTACGCAGCCGGATAATCGCGCGCGGGGAGGCCTACTTGATTGTAGTACAGCTCGGCCAAACCCAGCTGCGATTCCACGTGACCTTTCTCGGCGGCTTTGGTGTACCACTCCATTGACTTTTTATAATCGCGCGCGGTGCCTTGTCCGTTGCGGCACATCCAGCCCACGGTGGATTCCGAAATCACGTGGCCCTTTTCCGCTGCGACCAAGTACGCCTTGTAGGCCTCGGCATAATTGCGCCCCGTGCCCTTGCCGGCGTAATAGAGATCGCCCAGCTCGTGCAACGTGGCGGCATCGCCTTTTGCCGCTTCGGCTTTCACGGATTCAAACTTCGCCTTGGCCAGCGCGATGGCGGGGTTCACCGGCGCGGGCGGGGCGGGTTTGTTTTGCGCCGTGGCGGTCAAGGAAATCAATAGGGCGGAAAATAACAGTGTGTTCTTCATAGTAAAAAAACCTTTTTAATCGGACATCAAGAGCGGCTATGCGTTGCGTGGCGTGCCGTCGGCGTTCCACGTTTTGAGCGGTTTCTGGTCGCCCTTGGCGTTCCACTCTCGGCGTTTGAGTTCGGTGCCGGCCTCGAAGATGCGTTCGCTGCGCGTGCTGCCATCCTCAAACCACGTGGTGTATGCGCCGTTGAGCTGGTCGTTTTTGAAATCCGCCTCAGAGCGTTTCTGGCCGCTCTCATAAAAAACCGTGTGCACGCCATTGCGCCGGCCTTGCGTGTAGTGGACGTTAATTTGCAATTCACCCGTCTCGTACCAAACCTGATGCGGCCCGTTGCGTTGGCCGTCATTGTAGGTCACCAGCGAGTTGCGATTGCCGTTTTCAAAAAACCAAATCTCCTCGCCGTGCGCCAACCCCTCGCGAAACTCGCCCTCCAGCGACACCACGCCGTTGTCGTACAAATCCACCGCGCGCCCGGTGAACGGCCCGTCATTTCCCTTTTGAAATGCGCGGCAGCCTTCCTGCCATTGCTCGAAGGATTCCTCCTGTTCATTGCGCCACTCGAGCTGGGCGTATTTGATGGGTCGCGCGGATTGGGTCGTCATGGCGAAAGGTTCGATTCTCAAGGCCCAATGGTCAAGGAATTTTCAGGATGGATTTGAATCTTGAAAATTGATCATTGAAAATCGAACCTTTCCCGATGCCCAAAATCATCATTCTCGACGGACACACCCTCAACCCCGGCGACCTCTCTTGGGACGCCCTCGGCGCACTGGGCGACTTGACCGTACACGATCGCACGCCGCCCGCGCAAGTCGCCGAACGCGCGGCCGAGGCAGAGATGTTAATCACCAACAAAACCCCCATCACCGCCGAGGCCATTGCCACTCTGCCCGCGCTGCGTTACATCGGCGTGCTCGCCACCGGCTACAACGTGGTGGACACCGCCACCGCCCGCGCGCGGAAAATTCCAGTCACGAACATCCCCGGCTACGGCACCGCCGCCGTGGCGCAGATGACGTTCGCGCTGTTGCTTGAGCTCGCCTCGCAACCCGCACTGCACGCCGCCAGCGTAAGCGATGGCGACTGGAGCGCGTGCCCTGATTTTTGTTACTGGAAAAAACCGCTGGTGGAACTGGACGGACTCACTCTGGGCTTGGTGGGCTTCGGGGCGATCGGCCAAGCGGTGGCAAAACTGGCGCAAGCATTCGAGATGAAAGTGATAGTTCACACCCGCACCCCGCGCGCTGTGGAAGGGATCGAGTTTGTGGATCGCGACACCTTGTTTCGCAAAGCGGATGTGGTGAGTTTGCATTGCCCGCTCACCGACAAAAACAAGGGCTTCGTGAATGCCGAACTGTTGGCGACAATGAAGCCGACGGCGTTTTTCATTAACACCGCGCGCGGGCCGTTGGTGAACGAGGCCGCGTTGGCGGAAACATTGAACGAGGAACGCATCGCGGGCGCGGCCACGGATGTACTCTCGGTGGAACCCCCAGCACCGGACAACCCATTGTTTGGCGCAAAAAATCTGATCATCACCCCCCACATCGGCTGGGCCACGCAAGCGGCGCGGGAGCGGTTGATGGAAACGGCGGTTGCAAACGTGAAGGCTTTCCTCGAGGGCGCGCCGGTGAATGTGGTGAATTGATTTTCTCACCACAGAGGCACCGAGAGCACAGAGGTTATTTTCTCTGTGTCCCCTGTGCCTCTGTGGTTAATAGAACACGCGCCGCAGTCACCAACGCCTCCACCCGCACTTCCATTTCAAAATCCGATGGCGCTTCGCAGGTGTAGCTGAGGCGAGTTTTATTCATCACCAGCCAAAATGCCTCAGGCCAAAGCTCGCGCTCGGCGGGGTTCAACTCGGGCCGGATGAGGCCGTGATCATTTTTTCGGCCATCAATTTCCGGTGAATGATCGATGGGGCAAACCGCCTCCACGGCTTCGAGCACGCGGTGCGGGTCAGTCGGCGTGCCGTCCATTTTCAATTCGTAACAGTAAAACCCCTTCGCCTCCCAGTCCTCGTGCAGTTGGATGCTGAAATCAAAATCCGGCAGCGTTTCCAGCCACGCAACGTGCGCGCGAATCTCCGGCGTGTGCAGGGATTTGTAATCGCGATTAAGGTCATCGCCCGCAGCATTCTCGCGCGTGTTGCGCGGGAAACCACTGGGATTGAGGCACGGACAAATCCAAAGCTCGGCATCGCTCGGCCAATCATTTTCTCGGAGCAACCGCAACATCGCCAACGGGGCCGCCGGTTCATCGCCGTGGATGCCGGAGGACAAATAAATTTTTCGGTGCGCAGTGGAGGATGCGCGGTGCAGTGTTAGGATGCGGAGACTATTTTCAGTTTTCAGCCAGTGAATTTCCCAGCTGTGAGTTTCCGCCACCGAAACGGAATCGCGCAACACGGCGGCGATGTCGATGGTCTCGCCGTGATAGCCATTTTGATTTTGGCCCAACGAAAGATTCAAAATTAAACAGCGGCCACCGTTTCGCACTCTTTCTGCCCACACCCGCCCTTGCCACTGTCCACCTCTTCCCAATCCGGATCCAGCCCGAGGTCGCGGAGCATTTGCAAATCTTTCTCCACGGGTTGATTGAGGGTGGTGAGATAGTTGCCAACCATTAGCGCGCTGGCGCCAGCTTGGAAGACCATGCATTGGAGGTCGCGCAGATTCACGGTACGACCGCCGGCGACCATGATTTCTTTGGTCGGCATGATGAAACGGAAACAGGCGATGGTCTTGAGAATTTCCAGCGGCGCGAGCGGCGGTTGATTTTCAAGCGGCGTGCCGGGGATGGGGTTGAGGATGTTGACCGGCACCACGCTCGCGCCCACTTTGCGCAAAGTGAAGGCGAGGTCGCAACGATCCTCGCGGCTTTCGCCCATGCCGATGATGCCGCCGGAACAAATCTTGATGCCTGCGTTTTTCAAAAACTCAATCGTGCGCAGGCGGTCCTCGAAAGTGTGCGTGGTGCAGTGCTCAGGAAAAAAGCGTTCGGAACTTTCGAGGTTGTGTCCGTAGCATTCGAGGCCGGCTTCCTTGAGGCGATTGGCGACTTCCTGATTTTCGATGAGGCCGAGCGAAGCGTCCGGACGCGTTTGGCCCTGCGCTTTCATTTCCGCAATGCGATCGCAAACCTCATCGAGCATCGGCCCTTCCTTCAACCCGCGCCACGCGGCCACCAATCCCACGGCGGTGACGCCATTGCGATTCGCCTCCGCGCCCGCCTCGGCCACCGGTTCGGGGTCCACAAACCCATAGCGCGGCGTGTCCGTTTGGTACGCGGCGGATTGCGAACAGAACGAACAATTCTCCGAACACGCGCCCGCCTTGGCGTTGACGATGGAGCAGAGGTGAATCTTGTTGCCCTTGAAATGCTCGCGAATGCGGTTGGCCCACGAGAGCAGCGTGTGAATATCGGCAGAGTTTTCCAGCTCGAAGAGGAACAGGGCATCTTCCTTTTCGATCGTGCCACCATCCAATATGTCCCGGCCCAATGCCGCAATCCGCTCGTCAACCTGTTCCGCGTTCATGGTTGACGAGACTAGTAGCGGGGGCAAGCGGGGGCAAGCTTGAGTTGTTGGCAGGGACGCGCAGCGTGTCCCTACCGAGGGGCGTCGAGGGTCGGCGATGAATGCTGATGCAAAGGGTTCACTTCAAACTCACCCTCTTCCAGCTGCGTGTGCCATTGGTCGATCAGTGAAAGCGCGGCGGCCACATTGAAGCCGTGGTGGGGGTTGGGGTAGTTTTGCAAATAGTCGCGCGCCTTGCCCAGCAGACGATGGGCGGGGCGCAGGCGATGGCCGGCGGCGGGCCACTTTGGGTTTTCGTGCATGGTGAGGTGCACAAAACCGCCGGCGAGCTGGATGAGGGCTTTGTAAAAATCGGCATCGGGTTGTCCGCGCGTTTCCAGCCACAGATCCTCAAGCACGTCGTGGGCTTCGTAAAATTCACCCGCGTTGAAGCATTCGAAATAGCCGAGGTATCGCGCATCGTGCCCGTGTTTGTTTTCGGCCAAATGCGCCACACGTTCGGCGATCCATCCACTCTTATGCGTCACGCGCCGAGGGTATTGTGAAAAACGCGCCTTTGACATCCCAATGTGACTGCCCCACAAACACGCATGGCGAAGACCGGATTAGGCCGAGGATTAAGCGCGTTGTTGGGAACCAAAAAGGAAACTCCCGCCAGCGCGACCGCCGCGACTGTGGCCCCCGTTGCGGAAGGCGAGCGCGTGTTGCGGTTGCATTGGAAAAAGGTGAAGCCGTGCCCGTTGCAGCCGCGCAAGGAATTTGACCGCGCGGCGCTGGAGGGCTTGGCGGAGTCCATCAAAACCAATGGCATCATTCAGCCATT
>DQLO01000063.1 GCA_015660155.1 Verrucomicrobiota bacterium | reverse complement strand
GCGTGCACGCTCTCGCGCGGGATGGCTGCGTCGCCCACGCGGCGGTCGGCGTAGCGCGGCTTCACCACACTGCCGGAAAGCAGCCCGGTGAGGTTGCCCGCGTCATCCACCACCGGAAACGTGCTGAACGTGTAGCTCCGCTCCTCGATCAGCTCGAGCACATCGCCCACCGAAAGATCGGCCGTCACGGTAATCGGTTCCTGAATCAACCCGTGCACGTGATTCTTCACGCGGCTTACTTCCTTGAGCTGCTGTTTCTCGGTCATATTATAATGCACAAGCCCCAGCCCGCCCTTGAGCGCCATCGCGATGGCCATCGCGTGCTCGGTGACGGTATCCATATCGGCAGAAATAATTGGCAAATGCAGTTCCAGATTTTCCGCCAACCGCGTGTCCAGCACCGTGTCGCGCGGGAGTATTTGTGAAAACTGCGTGGCGAGAGTCACGTCGTCAAACGTAAGGCCGGTATTGGCGTTGCGCGGGAAGAAGGTATCCGCGGTCAAATAAAACTGCGAATCCGTGTCGTCTGAATTGGTCTTGGCTGCCATAGGCGACCTTGCCCGAGAGGGACGTGGCTTGGCAAGCTGGAAATTAACTTTCCAAAATGCGTCGGGCGATTTCGGTGGAGGATTTGCCGGGGAGGTGGCCGAGGACGGTGATGCGGCCGCCTTGGGCTTGGATGATGGCGCGTTCTTCGGCGGGGAGTTGATCCACGGTGTAATCGCCGCCTTTGACGTAGACATCGGGTTGGGCGGTTTGCAGGAAATTGGTGGCGCGGAGTTCGTCGAAGATGTAGACGGCGTCGACGGATTCCAGCGCGGCAATGACGGCGGCGCGGTCGGCCTCGGTGTGGATGGGGCGGTTGGGGCCTTTTAGCTCGGCGGTGGAGCGGTCGCTGTTGAGGCCCACGATGAGGGCGTCGGCTTCGTTGCGGGCGGCTTGGAGGTAGTTGACGTGGCCGGCGTGGAGGATATCGAAGCAGCCGTTGGTGGCGGCGAGGGTGCGGCCTTGGGCGCGGAGGGCTTCGCGCCACGCGGGCAATGCTTCGGCGTCCAGTATTTTTTCACGAAAATCCAAGGGGCGAATCCTGCCGCAGACGGCAAGGGCTTGTCAATCGGGCTCGCGCGGCGTAGGTTGGGCCCGTGAACGCGGATGTCATTCTGGTACAGATTCGTGGGATTCTTCCCGCCAATAGCGGTGCGGCGATTTTTTTGGGGAATGACGAGAAGGTTTTCATTATTCAGGTGGAAACTAATATGGCGGCGGTGATTGGAAATTTCCTGCGCGATGCGCCGAAGGAACGGCCGTTGACGCACGATTTGCTGAGTAATGTTTTTCAAGGGTTCGGTATTGCGGTGGAGCGGGTGGTAATTACGGAGCTGAAGCATTCGACATATTACGCGCGGGCAATTTTGAAAATGGAAAACGAACTGGGCTCCAAGATCGTGGAGCTGGACGCGCGGCCCAGCGATTGCCTCGCGATTGCGACGGCGCAGAAAATTCCAGTGTACGTGTCGGCCCGTCTGTTTGAAGAGGTGGAGGACATGAGCGAATTTCTTGAGCAAATTAACGAAGGTGCCAGCGAAGAATCAGAAGACGAATAAGGCGCCCTCGATTCCGGAGGTGCCGTTGGTGTTGGTGCATGGCGATGATGACTTCGCGGTGAGCCAGCGCGCGCGCCAGATTTTCCAAGGCTGGTGCGAAGCGGTCGGCGGCGAGGATCACGAAACCGTTGAGGCCCACGCGGCCAGTGGGGGCGAGGCTTCCAAAATTCTCGGGCGGCTGCGCATGGCGCTCGATACACTTCCTTTTTTTGGTGGCGAAAAAGTGGTGTGGTTTAAGGACTGCAATTTTCTGGGCGACGATCGCACGTCCAAAACCAAAGACGTCACCAGCGGTCTGGCCGATCTCACGGCGTGGTTGAAGGCATTCGATTGGCAAGGCGTGCGCCTTCTCATCAGCGCCGCCAAATGCGACAAGCGAAAGGTGTTTTACAAAGCCATCGCCAAGCAGGGCCACGATGAGGAATTCAAAGCGCTCTCCATCGACGACCGCGAGTGGCAGGCCAAGGCCGAGCAGCTCGTCACCGGCAAGCTCCGCAAGCTCGGTGTGAAGGCTGACTACGGCGCGGCGACGGAGCTCGTGCAAATGGTCGGCCCAAACAGTCGCGCGTTAATGAGTGAATGCGAAAAAGTGGCGCTCTATGTAGGCGACCGCGCGGAGGTGACCCGCGATGATGTGCGCGCCATCGTCACGCCCGGCAAACACGCGAAGGCCTTTGCGCTGGGCGACGCATTGGGCGATCGCAATCTGCCGCGTCTGTTGAAACGGTTGGACGAGGATTTGTGGGCGGCAAAAACCGATCGCAAAAAATCCACCATCGGCCTGTGCTCCGGGCTTATTAGTAAAGTGCGCGCGCTGCTCTTCGCGCGCGAGTTGCTCGATGCGAATATGATTCGCCCCGTCAATGCGTACCCGCAATTTAAGTCGCAGCTCGATGCCTTGCCCGCCGGCGAATTTCCCGATGACCGCCGCATCAGCCCGCTCGGGTTGCATCCGTATGTATTATTTAATGCCACGCGACAGGCCAAGAATTACACCAGCGCCGAACTCGTCCGCGCGCTCGATCTTTTAATGCAAGCCAACCTCAAACTCGTGTCCAGTTCGCTGGACGACTCATTTATTTTGCAATCCACCCTCACCCAAATCGCCGCGCGCCCAGCGGTCGCAGCCTGATGAGCGCCCGCCTCCAAGTCGCCGTCACCGAAGGCATCGCCTGCATCAAAGTCGGCGGCCCCGCCAACTTCGCCGCCGGTGTGGATTTCAAAACCGTGGTCAATCAATCCTGCGAACAAGGCGGCCGCGTGTTGTTGCTCGACCTCACCGATTGCGTGAATATGGACAGCACCTTCCTCGGCATCCTAATGAGTATGACCAATCGGCTCGACCGCATCGAACTGCTCAACCCCAGCGAACGCATCATCGATTTGCTCGACAGCCTCGGCGTGATGGAACTCCTCACCGTCGGTACCGGCGAAAACCCATTCGACGCCAAGCTGCAGGAAACCGAATCCACCAACGCCGACAAACGCGCCCTCACCGAAGCTAGCCTCGAAGCACATAAATTGCTGATGGAAATTAATCCCGCCAACGTGCCGAAGTTTAAGGACGTGGCAAAGTTTTTGGAGGAAGACCTTAATAAATAATCAATTTTCAAGTATCAATTTTCAAAAACGCGGTGGCTTGATTCTTGAAACTTGATAATTGAAAATTGATTATTCTCAAAAATGTCCGACCTCTCCGGCCTCAATCCTGAACAGCGCAAAGCCGCCGCGACCTTTCGTGGGCCGGTATTGATTTTGGCAGGCGCGGGCACGGGGAAGACGCGGACGCTTACTCATCGCGTGGCGCATATGGTGAGCAAAGGGATCTCGCCGGAGCGTATTCTGGCTGTGACGTTTACCAATAAAGCGGCGCGCGAGATGCAGCAGCGGGTGACCAAGCAACTCAAGCGATTGCCCAAGTCGCTCTCTCGCGATGATGGCAAGCCGTTGAAGCCGACGATTTGCACGTTCCACTCGTTGTGCGTGCGCATTTTGCGGCGGCATATTGAGAAGCTGGGATACAAGCGCAACTTCGTGATTTACAGCGACAGCGAGCAACTCGGTGTGGTGAAAAAAGTTTTGAGCGCCATCGCCGGCAAAGATGTGAAGGCCGATGCGCGCGAGTTGCAGGGGTTGCTGAGTCGGCTGAAAAACGCGGGGCCGAACGGGAATGTGCCGGGCAATGAAGATAGCCTCGCGATGGCGGGGCATATTCGGCGGCGTTACGATTCCGCTTTGCGCGCGGCGAATGCGGTGGATTTTGATGATTTGCTGGTGCTCACGCTGCGGATTTTTAATGAGTTTCCCGAGGCGTTGGAGGAATGCCGCGCGCGGTATCAATACGT
>DQLO01000168.1 GCA_015660155.1 Verrucomicrobiota bacterium | reverse complement strand
CGCGCACTGGTGTTTCCAGCGCGCCTGCTCATCTCTAAATCATCCGCATGCAAGCATTGGTAAAACGCGAGGCCGCCCCCGGGCTGTGGCTCGAGGATGTGCCGGAGCCCACGGTGGCCGCCCGGGATGTGCTCATTAAGGTGGATCGCACGGGCATTTGCGGCACGGACCTGCACATCTATAAGTGGGACGATTGGGCCCGCAAAACGGTGCCGGTGCCGCTGGTGGTGGGGCACGAGTTTGTGGGCGAGATTGTGGAGATCGGCAGCGATGTGAAGGATTTCAGCGTGGGCGAAATCGTCAGTGGCGAGGGCCACGTGGTGTGCGGGCATTGCCGCAACTGCATGGCGGGGCGGCGGCATTTGTGCAATGACACGGCGGGCATCGGCGTCACGCGGCCGGGGGCGTTTGCGGAATTGATTTCGCTGCCGCAAACCAATGTGTGGGTGCATGAGCCGGACATCAACCGCGAGGTGGCGTCCATCTTCGATCCCTTCGGCAATGCGGTGCACTCGGCGCTGAGTTTTGATGTGTTGGGCGAGGATGTTTTGATAACCGGCGCGGGGCCGATTGGCATTATGTGCGCGGCCATCGTGCGGCACGCCGGCGCGCGGCACGTGGTCATCACCGATGTGAATCCGTATCGGCTTGAGTTGGCCAAGAAAATGAACGGGACGCGCGCGGTGAATGTGGCCAGCGAAAAACTCGCCGACGTGCAGGCTGAGCTGGGTATGGACGAAGGCTTCGACGTGGGTCTTGAGATGAGCGGTAACCCGAGCGCGTTCAACGATATGCTCGCCAATATGTGCCACGGCGGCAAGATCGCGATGCTCGGCATCCCGGAAAAGGAAATGGCCATCGATTGGAACAAGGTGGTTTTTAATATGCTGACCATCAAGGGCATCTACGGACGCGAGATGTACGAGACGTGGTATAAGATGACCGTGATGCTCCAAAGCGGCCTCGACATCGCGCCGGTGATTACGCATCGGTTTAAGTACACCGATTTTGAGGAAGGCTTCAAAATTGGATTGAGCGGCGAAAGTGGCAAAGTGATTTTGGAATGGTAGAATGTACGGCAACCTAAAGACGCAGCTGCAAACCGAGCTGGACGAAATCCGAGCGGCCGGGTTGTACAAAGGCGAGCGTGTCATCGACACGCCGCAAGCCGCGCGCGTGGGTGTGGGGCGCGATGCGCCGGTGCTGAACATGTGCGCCAATAATTACCTCGGCCTCGCGAGCCACCCGGAGGTCATCGCTGCCGCGCACGAGGCGCTCGACAAGTGGGGCTACGGCCTCGCCAGCGTACGGTTTATTTGCGGCACCCAAAAAATCCATAAACAACTTGAGGGGAAGCTCTCCGAGTTTCTGGGCACCGAGGACACGATTCTTTACACGTCCTGTTTTGACGCCAACGGCGGGTTGTTCGAGACGTTGCTCGGCCCCGAGGACGCCGTCATTTCCGACGAACTCAACCATGCCTCCATCATCAACGGCGTGCGCCTCTGCAAGGCCAAGCGCTTCCGCTACAAGAACAACGACATGGCCGACCTCGCCGCGCAACTCGCCGAGGCCAAGGGTTCGCGCCGCATTTTGATTGTCACCGACGGTGTGTTCTCGATGGACGGTTACCTCGCAAACCTCCCCGCCATTTGCGACCTCGCCGACGAGCACAGCGCGCTGGTAATGGTCGATGACTCCCATGCCGTCGGCTTCATGGGCGCGCGCGGCCGAGGCACGCACGAGCATCACGACGTGATGGGCCGCATCGACATTCTCACTGGAACGCTCGGCAAGGCGCTGGGCGGCGCCAGCGGCGGCTACACCAGTGGCCGCGCGGAAATCATCGAGTACCTCCGCCAACGCTCGCGCCCCTATCTTTTCTCCAACACCGTCGCGCCCAGCATCGTCGCCGCCTCGATCAAAGCCATCGATTTGCTCAACGCCTCCACCGAGCTGCGCGATCGCTTGGAAGAAAACACAAAGTTTTTCCGTGACCAAATGGCCGGCAGCGGTTTTCACATCCTCGAAGGCACCCATCCCATCACCCCCATCATGCTCGGCGATGCCGCGCTGGCCACCCAGTTCGCCGACGCGATGCTCGACAAAGGCATTTACGTCATCGGCTTTTCCTTCCCGGTTGTGCCGAAAGGCAAGGCGCGCATCCGAACACAAATTTCCGCGGCGCACACGAGGGAAGATTTGGAATTCGCCATCGCAAAATTCGGTGAAGCGAAAACAGAATTGGGAATTTAAACCATGAACCCCGGCAGGCGAATCCGGCCCTAGACAAAATGGCTTCGGAAAAGCAACCGCTCGAGGTGCGCGCCGTGGCGTTGGCGCGGGCGCTGCAGACCACCGCCGTCACGCTCATCACGCCCGCGGAACAGGCGCAGCTCGATGAGCTTTCCGGTATGCTCGAGCATCCGTCGGACAAGGTGACGGTCGCCCAGCTCACCGACCAAGCCTTCCGCCCGCGCTCGGCCTCGCGTGGCATCAGCCAGTTTCAGCATCTGCTCGAGACGCGCGGCATCCCGCGATTCTTCGGCACGTTCGATAAACTCGGTCTGCAAATCCTCCGGCGCATCGGGCAGCTTGTGGCGTTCGTGGCCTTTCCGCTTGCGCGCCGCAAGATTCGGATGGACACCGCCAATGTCATCCTGCGTGCCGAGCATCCGCCGCTCATCGCGCACCTCCGCCGCCGCCACGCCGAGGGCTTGCGGATGAACGTCAATCTTCTTGGCGAAGCCGTGCTCGGCGAAACCGAGGCCGCCCAACGCCTTGAGCAATACCTCGCCACGCTCGCATTGCCCGAGGTGGAGGTCGTGTCCGTGAAAATTTCCACGCTCTATTCGCAAGTCTCCCCGCTCGCTCGCGAGCACACAGTCGCCGTTTTGTGCGAACGATTGGAAAAACTTTTTCGTGCCGGCGCCGACCAAATTTTCACCCGGCCCAATGGCGACCGCGTGGCGAAATTTGTTTACCTCGACATGGAGGAATACCGCGACATGCACCTCACCGCCGCGGCCTTCATGCGCACGCTCGACCGCGCCGGCATGGAAAACGTCAGCGCCGGCATCGTGTTGCAGGCGTACCTCCCTGATGCCCACACCGTGCAGCAGCAGCTCAACGCGTGGGCCCGCGCTCGCGTGGCGGGCGGCGGTGCGCCCATTCGGCTGCGGCTGGTCAAGGGCGCCAACATGGAAATGGAACGTATCGAGGCCGCCATCGGCGGCTGGCCGCAAGCGCCCTTCAGCGTGAAGATTGACACCGACGCCAATTTCAAGCGGATGTTGCACGAGGCGATGTCCGAGGAAAACATCGCTGCCGTTCGCCCCGGCATCGCTTCGCATAATCTTTTCGACATCGCGTACGGCCTCCTCCTCGCGCAGGACCACGGCGCGATTCACCGCGTGCGGTTGGAGATGCTCGAGGGAATGGCCAGCCATCAACGCCGCGCCCTCGCCAAGCACGCGGAAAACATTCTCCTCTACGCGCCCGCGTGT
>DQLO01000306.1 GCA_015660155.1 Verrucomicrobiota bacterium | reverse complement strand
TTGAAGCCGCTGGAGTGAAAACTTCCGGTCAGTCTGAACTCGTTATTGATGATTTCAAACGCGGGTTCCATGACTGGTTTATCATTAACGGCAATAACCGGTCACTATGGCAGCACTGGACGCGAAAAGTAACTGATCCCAAGTGGCGTGGCCCCGAAGGCGCAAAGCTTGCCCTGACCTTGCAGAGTGAAAAGCCCAATGTGCTGGCCTTTGTGCTGAAAGAAAATGTGTGGCGCAACTATCGCGGTACACAGCGGGAGTACGTCGCTGAGGTTCGGGTCAAGGGAGGTGCGGAGGAAACAGTGGTGCTTAACTTAAGTGATTTTAAGTGTGTCAGTGACAACGCCGCTCCCAAGGATTGGAAACAGGTCGATCAACTGGCCATTTGTGCCAAGTATGAAGTTCGCAGTCGTAAATCCGGAGTGAAGCCAAAGGTTGTCGCTGCTAATCCCTGGCAAGGGCCCAAACCTGTCTTTAAACGCCTTGAATGGCAGCTTGAGGATTGACCTGATCTTGCTTTCGGCTCCACAAAAGGGCATGCGATTTTTTCTTTATACGGGCTTACTCTTGTTTGTTGCGGTGCTGCAGGCGAAGGATCAGCGGCCGAACATTGTCTTTCTACTTTCTGATGATCAGGCCGTGCGCACCATGGGGTGCTACGGCGCGCCGGGAGTGCAAACGCCCAACCTTGATCGGCTGGGCGCGGACGGAATGATTTTCGATGCGCATTACGATACCACGGCCATATGTATGGCGAGCCGAGCGAATGTGATGACGGGAATGTTCGAGTATAAAACCGGCTGCAATTTTGATCACGGCGCGATGTTGCGAACCCGTTGGGCGCAAAGTTATCCGATGCTGCTGCGCAAGGCGGGGTACAAAACCGGCTTCGCGGGAAAATTCGGATTTGTGGTGGCCGACAAACCGGCGACGAAAGGGAAGCTGCCGGAATTGGATTTCGATCAATGGGGCGGCGGCCCGGGGCAAACGAGCTACGCCACCGCGCGCAATGCGTCGATGCGGGCTTACGCGGAAAAGTGGCCGCACTCGACGCTGTCGTACGGGGCGTTCGCGCAGGATTTCATTCGCGAAATGGCAACAGGGGCGAAGGGCGATGCGCCGTTTTGTTTGTCCATCAGCTTCAAGGCGCCGCACCATCCGGTGCAACCGGATCCGAAGTTCGATAAAATTTATGCCGGCAAAAAATTTCCCAAGCCAGAAAACTATGGCCGTGACGCCGGCAAACATTTTTCCAAACAAAGCACAATGGGCCGTCAATACGAACGCTTTGCCAGTTGGAATTACGACAAAGATTACGACGGCGTGATGGCCAAGTATCACCAGCAAATTTACGCTATCGACGTTGCCGTGGGGATGATCCGCGACGCGCTCAACGCCCACGGCGTAGCCGACAACACGGTGATCATTTACACCTCCGACAATGGATTCCTCTGCGGCTCGCACGGGTACGGCTCCAAAGTGTTGCCCTACGAAGAAGCCTCGCACGTGCCGCTTTTGATGTTCGACCCGCGCCATCCCAACAGCGGCAAACGTCTCCGCTGCGCCTCGCTCACCGGCAACGTGGACTTCGCGCCAACCATGCTCGAACTCGCCGGATTGCCCGTGCCCAAAAATATGGACGGCCGCAGCCTCGTGAAATTGTACAACAACCCAAAAGCCGAAACCCACCAATCCTTGCCGCTCATCAATGTGTGGGGCCCCAAAGCCGCGCACAGTTTCGCAGTCGTCACCAAGGATTGGAAATACATCTACTGGCCCTATGCCGAAGGCAAACTGAAAGCAGCGGATGAACTGTATCATCTCACCCAAGACCGATCGGAACTCCACAATGTCATCAGCGACAGCGACGCAAAAGAAGCCCTGAAAGCAATGCGCCAAACCTACGACACCGCCGTGACCCAATGGAAAAAAGAAACCGTCCCCTACCACGGTTACTCCAAATACGGCATCATCTTTGACCGCAAAATAAAATGGCCCGCCAAGCGCAAAGCATTTTTGGGTGACAGAAAGAAATGAACCTGAAAAATCGGTTGCAAAACAGACCAGACTGGTCTAGTTTGTTTGGATGAAAGAGGTGGGGCTTTATGAGGCGAAGACGCAGTTGTCGGCGTTGGTGAATTCGTTGGGGGATTCGGGCGAGGGGATTGCGCTGACGCGGCACGGGAAGGTGGTGGCCGAGCTGCATCCGCCTTCGGGCAAGGCACCAAAGCGGGGGTGTTTGAAATCGGCCAAGTTTCGGATGGCGAAGGACTTTGATGCTGACGCGTTGGGGTTCGAGGATTTTTTTGGGGAGCCCTCGGCAGCGTTGCAAGTGGCTGAGCCCAAGAGGGGCTACAAAACCAAGCGGGGGAAAGGCAAGTGACCGAGCAGGTGGTGGACACGAATGTGCTGTTGTTTTTTCTGCAGGGGAGCTCGCGGTTGCCTCGGCGGGCGGCGCGGTTGATTGAGGATGCGTCGCGGCGGTCGGTGGTTTCGATGGCGAGTCTGTGGGAAATTTCCATCAAGGCCGGCTTGGGGAAGTTGACGTTTGAATTCGCGGATGATCCAGATTTGCCGGAACTGTTGCGAGAGCGTGGGTTCGATGTGCAGCCGATGAGCTGGCCGGTGATGCGGCGGGCGGCGGCATTGCCGTGGGTTCATCGCGATCCGTTCGATCGATATTTGGCCGCGGAAGCGTTAGTGCGCAACGCGCCGATTTTGTCCACCGACGCCAAGCTGGATGCGTTTGGCGTGGAGCGGATTGGAGATTAGGGCGCTTCCGCAATCGGGATTGCCGCGTTAATCAAAACTTGATCTCCGAGGAAACTTGGCTGAGGCTTCGCCCTCTATGAATTCCAAATCCATCTTTCTTTTGTTGTCTCTTGTTTTCTCACTCGACGTGTTGGGTGCCTCGAAGTTTGCCCTTCCGGCGACGGATGAGGGGTTGCCGGGGGCGGGGCCGATTCGGCGGGCGGCTTGGTTTCAAAAACTTTGGGAACGCAAGCGTTCGGGTTGGGCCACGCAGGTGAAACAGGATCAAGGCGCGTTGGTTTTTTTGGGGGACTCCATTACTCAAGGTTGGGGTGAAAAAATGGGCGGCAGTTTTGCGGGCGTGAAGGTTGCTAATCGCGGCATCAGCGGCGATACCACTCGAGGGGTGCTCATTCGCCTGAAGGAAGATGTGCTCTCGCTCAAGCCGAGCGGCATCGTGCTGCTGATCGGCACTAATGATCTCGGGGAAAAAGCCGCCCCGGAAGTCATCGCGGGCAATCTCAAGCTCATCATCGCAGCGATTAAAAAACACAATGCGAAGACGCCGATTTTTCTTTGTAATGTAATGCCCAGTTCGGCCAGCAAGAATCGGCCGGCGGCCCAGATAAAAAAAATCAACCAACTATATTTCGCCGCCGTGAAGGGTGATGCGCAGATTACGGTTCTCGATACGTGGCGGCTGTTTGCCGATGCCAAGGGGGACGCGAAGAAGGCGGAGTTTCCGGATTTGCTGCACCCCAACAAAGGCGGCTATGCGAAGTGGGCGGCGGCACTGCGGCCGCTGCTGGCGACGAATGGGTTTTTGGAAACGGAAGCGGATGCGTTCAAGATGGAGTCGGGATTTGTGAGTTTGTTTAATGGCAAAGACCTCACGGGCTGGGGCTTTCGCAATCAGAAAACGCAAAAAAAGACTGCCACGTTCGACGGCAAAACGGCCAGCAATGACGGACGATACCGAGCCATCAACGGTCGGCTGGTGGTCACCACTCCGCCGGAGGGTCGGCGGGTTCAACAGCTTTGGACCACGCGCGAGTTTTCCAAGAATTTTATTTTGAAACTCGAA
>DQLO01000404.1 GCA_015660155.1 Verrucomicrobiota bacterium | reverse complement strand
GGCTGAAGAAGGTCCCAAGGGTTCGGCTGTTCGCCGATTAAAGTGGCACGCGAGCTGGGTTCAGAACGTCGTGAGACAGTTCGGTCCTTATCCACCGTGGGCGCAGGAAACTTGAGGGGTTCATTTCATAGTACGAGAGGACCTGAAATGACGTACTTCTGGTGTGGCAGTTGTCGTGACAACGGCAGCGCTGCGTAGCTATGTACGGAAGAGATAAGCGCTGAAAGCATCTAAGCGCCAAGCTCATCCCAAGATAAGGTTTCCTTTGAGACTCCTGGAAGACTACCAGGTTGATAGGCCAGAGGTGTAAGCACAGCAATGTGTTCAGCTGACTGGTACTAATGTTCGATCGCTTATCTTTATCCCTTCGGGGATAAAAAAACCGTTCCGTGAAATACCGGAACAACCAACATAAGCCGGCAAGATTGCTGGTAAGAATTCCGTGCAGGGTTTTCAGAGAACGCCCATCCGGGCGAGCTCGGGAAACAACACAATTTATAGGTGGCCATAAAGTGGTGGCCCGACCCGATCCCATCCCGAACTCGGCCGTCAAACACCACGTTGCCGATGGTAGCAGTTCGATAGGTTCTGCGAGAGTAGGTAGCCGCCTTACTTTAATCAAAAAAACCGGAGCCCAAAACTCCGGTCTTTTTTGTGCCCCAATGAAATCCTAGAAAAATTATTCCTGGCTCAACTCCCCCACATTCGATGGCAACAACTGCAACATCGTTTTCCCCACCGTAATCCGATCGCCGAACTTCACTTTAATCTTCGTCCGCCGCAGGCCGTTCACCCACGTCCCCAGCCGACTCCCCAAATCTTCAATCCAATATTCCCCTTCCTCCTCCCAAATCTTCGCGTGCCTTCGGCTCACCGACCGGTCCTCCGCCAAGTCCAATTCCGGCGTCCCCTTCGAGCTCTTCCGCCCAATCGTCACCATCGTGTGCGGCACACTCACCGACTTCGTTTTCCCTTCAAATGTACAAACAATATTCATCCGGTAGCCACCGAAAATACCGCTCGGCCATGCCCGCATAAACAAAAAACAATCCACATCGTCCCGCCAACCTTGACCCATCGCGTCCAAACCCGTAAACAGACCAACCGATGTCACGTCCCGCCACAGTTTATTTAGTCGGCGCCGGTCCCGGCGATGTCGGCTTGCTCACCGTGCGCGGCGCCGAACTGCTCGCCCGTGCCGAGGTCGTCGCCTATGATGCCCTCTGCAATCCCGCCCTCCTCAAGCTCGCCCCCGTCGACGCCGAAATCATCTTCGCCGGCAAACGCTCTGCCGATCACGCCATCCCGCAGGACGAACTCAACGCCCTCCTCGTCGAAAAAGCCAAGCAAGGCAAAACTGTCGTCCGCCTCAAAGGCGGCGATCCATTCGTCTTTGGCCGAGGCGGCGAAGAGGCGCAGGAACTCGCCGCCGCCGGGGTGCCATTTGAAATCGTCCCCGGCATTTCCTCCGCCGTGGCCGCGCCCGCGTACGCCGGCATCCCCGTCACCCACCGCGATCATTGCTCCAGCTACACCGTCATCACCGGCCACGAACGCTCCGAAAAAGGAGGCCAAAGCGCCATCGACTGGCAAAACCTCGCAAAAAATCCCGGCACAAAAATCGTCCTAATGGGCGTCGAACGCCTGCGCGACATCGCTGATCAATTGCTAAAAAACGGCCTCGCCGCCGACACTCCCGTCGCCCTCGTCCGTTGGGGTACCACCGGCCGCCAGCAAACCCTCACCGGCCAACTCGATTCCATCGCCGATGCCGTGCAGCAAGCCAACTTCAAATCCCCCGCCGTCACAATCATCGGCAGCGTGGTCAACCTCCGCGCCGAGTTGAATTGGTTCGAGCAACGCCCGCTCTTTGGCCAACGCGTTGTCGTTACCCGCACCCGCCAGCAAGCCAGCACCCTCGCCAGCCGCCTCGGCGAACTCGGCGCGGACGTGCTCGAAATTCCCACCATCCGCACCGAGGAACCGACCGACAAACTACCAATCCGCGATGCCCTCCTTGGCCTCGGCTCGTACCAATGGCTCGTCTTCACCAGCCCCAACGGCGTCGACAATTTTTTCAAATATTTCCTGCGCGGCTTTGATGATCTCCGCGACCTCGGCGGCTGCCGCATCGCCGCCATCGGCCCCGCCACCGCCGCCAAGCTTGCCGCGCTCCATCTCAAAGTGGATCTCATCCCCGAAGACTACACCGCCGCCGGCGTCGCCAAGGCATTTACCGACAGCGAAGATTTCACCATAGAAAACGACAACATCTGCCTCTTGCGCGCCGAAGTCGCCAACCCCGAACTGCCCAAGGCACTCGAAGATTTAGGCGCAATCGTCGATGATATTCCCGTTTACAAAACCGTCCCCGAAACCGAAGACCGCACCGGCGCCGTCGCGCGATTGGAAGAAGAGGGCGCGGACTGGATCACCTTCACCAGCAGCTCCACCGCAGAAAATTTCGACGCCCGTTTCGGCCTCAAGGAAACGCTCAAGCAACACGCGATGCGACCCATCAGCATCGGCCCCGAAACCACCAAAACCCTCAAAGCCCTCGGCGTGCCTCCCACAGTCGAAGCCAACCCGCACACCATCGACGGCGTGGTCGACGCCATCCTCGCGCAAGTCAGCTAAGCGCCAAACCTTTCCAGCAACACCTCAAATTCTATGCGCTGCGCTTGTTGCAGCAGCTCATATTCTTCGCTGCCGACTTTCGCAAGGCTGACGGCATCCACCATCGCGGCGGCGTCCCATTCCGTGCCCGCTAAATTTTCAAGCGATGTTCCGGCCACCAACGGTGTCACCCGTTTCAAAATTTCAGGATAACTCGGGTGCGACCCCACGCGGTTGAACCAATATTTCGCGTTGGAATAATCCGGCTCCCGCCGGTGCATTATGCCGTGAAGAAAGCTGCCATCGGCGCTGGAAATGTCCTGTGAAAAATTGTGCGATTCATCCAAGTGATCGTGCCACAAAAGCGCCGCGCTTTGGATTAGTGCGGGCTCGCTTTCGACCGCTGCCGTCACAGCATCAACCGACATCGCACTGTTTCGGGATTCGGGGCCGAGGCCGGCGAGGTTTGCAAAGTCAAAAACCGGTTTCAGTTTTTCGCGCATAAAAATTATTGGGCGGCCATCACTTCGTGATACGCAAGGTGCAGTTCGTGGATGAGAGGCGATACCGCGAGGTCGTGGCCGTCCAGCGAAATGACGGTCTGAATTTCGCTCACGCTGTTGGTGAGAAACACGCCGTCGACCGCGTACAAATCGCGCGGCACGGCGTTGAGCTGATGCGTGGGCAACCCGATGGACGCCGCCAGCTCGAGCACCATCCCGCGTGTGATGCCGGAGAGGCAACCGCTCTGCAGCGGCGGCGTGATGATTTCGCTATTGTTAATCCAAAACAAATTGCTGCTCGTGGCTTCGGTGACGTTGCCCTCGCGATTGGTGAGGAGCGCGTCATCGGCGCCGGCCACTTCCGCCTCGCGCGTGGCGAGGATGTGCGGAAGTTTGTTGGTGGTCTTCACGGTGGACATCGGATCGTGATCGCTCAGCACTTGCGTGGCGGTGATGAGTTTGCGGGGCGTTACCGTGTCGGGGTCGATAGACGGCGCTTCGTGCAGGCTCATCAAAACCGTAGGATCAAAATTACCCGAAGGCGAGTAGCCGCGTTTCCCCGCGCCGCGCGTCACTTGAATGCGCAGCACGGCGTGGGTGGAATTGTTTTTGGCAATCAACGCCGTGGCGTGTTGAACCAACTGGCCAAAATCATAACGCTCGCCAATGTGCAGCGTGCCCATCCCGTGCTGGAGGCGGCCGATGTGGCGGTCGAGCAGGAAGGGTTTGCCGTTGTTCACGCGCAGCGTTTCGAAAATGCCGTCGCCATACAGAAAGCCGCGATCGAAAACAGAAACCATCGCCTCCTCCTCGGGGAGGAATTTACCGTTGAGGAAGACAATCACACGCCGAGTGTGCGGAAGGCGCGGGCGTTTGTAAATCAATTAGCCCAACTCTACGCCAACCATTCCGGAATCACTTTGCCCGCCACGTCGGTGAGGCGGAAATCGCGGCCTTGGAAGCGGTAGGTGAGTCGTTTGTGGTCGATGCCGAATTGGTGGAGCATCGTGGCGTGGAGATCGTTGGGGTGTACGGGGTTTTCGGTAATGGCCCAGCCGATCTCGTCGGTGGCGCCGTAAACTTGGCCGCCCTTGAGGCCGCCGCCGGCGAGGGCCATTGAGAAACAAAAAGGATGATGATCGCGGCCGGTGCCGGCGGTGCGGCCGTTGCGGTTTTCGCCCAGCGGCGTGCGGCCGAATTCTGCGCCCCAAACGACCATCGTGCTGTCGAGCATCCCGCGTTGTTTGAGATCCTTGATGAGCGCGGCGATGGGTTGATCGACCGCGCCGGCGTTGAACTTCAGCTCGGGGTCGAGGTTGCTGTGATGATCCCACGAGGCGTACACAATGTTGATGAACCGCACGCCGCGCTCCACCAGTCGCCGCGC
>DQLO01000333.1 GCA_015660155.1 Verrucomicrobiota bacterium | reverse complement strand
GTTTCCATTTGAATATGCTCCAGGCGAAACGCTTCCGCCGCCAGTGCGATGAGTCGGGAGGAATGGTTGCCGTGTGATTCGTATTCGCGCCGCTGAAGGCGCGGTTTGACCTCATCAAAATCAATGCATTGCAGCGCCTTGGCGAGGTGCAGCTCGCGCGGTTGCCCGTCGAGGCCGGAGCGGTTCCAGTCGTACACGCGGTAGGTGGTGTCGGAGTTTTGCTGGATTTCAAAAACCACCGTGCTCGCACCGAGCGCGTGCAGCCTCCCGCTGGGCAGAAACAGCGCGTCGCCCGCAGTCACGGATAGTTTATTGAGGCATAGCGGAAAATCAACCGAGCCAAGCCGCGCCTCAAATTTTTCGCGCGATACGTCCGGGCGCAAGCCGGCGATGAGGCGGGCGCCGGCCTCGGCGTGGCTTACGAACCACGCTTCGGTTTTGGGTTCGCCTCCGAGTTGCTCGGCTGTTGCCGCGGGCGGGTGCACTTGCACGGAGAGGTCGGCCTGGGCATCGAGCAATTTGGCGAGCCACGGGAAGTGGCCATTGTGCGGGAGGTCGCCGAGCAATTCATCGGTGTGATTTTCCATTAGCCAACGGAGGTCGTGCCCCGCGAGCGGGCCGTTGGCGATGACGCTGGCGGTGCCGGGGCGGTCGGCGATTTCCCAGGATTCACCGATGAGTTTGCCCGGCGGCAGGGGTTTGGCGTAGAGCGATTCGAGCCTGCGACCGCCCCAGACGCGTTCTTGAAAGATGGGCTCGAAGGTGAGCGGATAGAGCATCGCTCAGCCTTCAATGAATTTTCCGAAGCGGCGATATTTGGCGTAGCGCTGCTTCAGTCGCGTCTCGGGATCAATTTTTTGCAGCGCCTCAAGGTTGGTGATGAGCACCTCGCGAAGGGTATCGGCCATCACCTCGAAATCATTGTGGGCGCCGCCGAAAGGTTCGGGCACCACTTCGTCCACCAGCTCCAGCTCGAGCAAATCGCGCGCGGTAATCTTAAGCGCCTCGGCGGCTTGCGGCGCGGCGGCGCGATCCTTCCACAAAATCGCCGCGCAGCCTTCGGGGCTGATGACGGAATAATAAGCATTTTCCAAAATTAAAGTGCGGTCGCTCACGCCGATGCCAAGCGCGCCGCCACTGCCGCCTTCGCCGATGACCACGGCAATCATCGGCACCTTGAACAGCGCCATCTCGCGCAAATTGATGGCGATAGCTTTGGCGATATGGCGTTCCTCGGCGGCCACGCCGGGGTAGGCACCGGTGGTATCGATGAGCGCGAAGATAGGGAGCCCGAAGCGATCGGCCATGCCCATCAGCCGCAGCGCCTTGCGGTAGCCCTCGGGATGCGCGCAGCCGAAATTGCGTTTGATGTTCTCTTTGGTGTCGCGGCCCTTTTGCGTGCCGACGACCATCACGCGTTGTTCGCCGAGCTTGGCGAAGCCGGCCACGATTGCGTGGTCGTCTTGAAACAAGCGGTCGCCGTGCAATTCGGAAAAGCTATTGAACGTGCGCTCAATGTAATCGAGCGTATAGGGCCGCTTCGGGTGGCGCGCGAGCTGCACGCGCTGCCACGCGGTGAGGTTGGCGTAAAGCTCCTTTTTCTTGGCCGCAACTTTTTCCTCGAGTTGGCGGATCTCGTTATCGACATCCACGCCGTGGTATTCCTGTTGAGACTGATCGCGCAAGCCCTCCAGTTTTTGTTGGAGGTCGAAATACGGTTTCTCGAAATCGAGCAGGTGCTTCATTCGGAAAAGAGGTTAACGGGAAGGCGCGCAATTCGCAAGACTCTGCTCACCAAAGCCATAACAGTAGGCAAACCTGCACCGCAGTGACCGCCGCCAGCAGCGCCCACACAGCGGCTTCGCGCGTGGAAAGCCGCTGCTGCTGCACGGTGCCCAGCCAAAATTGCAGCTTCACCGAGCCGAGCCCGAGCACGTCGCCGTTGGCCAGCGGTTGGTCATCGGCCATCGGCTCGTCATTCACCATCACGCCCGCATCGGAAACACGCTTCAACTGAAAGCGGTTTTCGCCGTTCAGCTCAATCGCCACGTGATGTTCCCACACGCCCTCCTCCTCGATGCGCGGCGCGCAATCACCACCGCGACCAAGGCGCACTGGAAATTCCTCGGGCCAAATGTAATGCCGGCGCGGTTGACCGGTGAGGAACTGCAGCTGCGCGAGGCAGGGCGGGCTGGTTTCGGGAGTTTGCATTTTTTAACTGCCGCGATTGGCGCGCGCCAGCATCCAAATGCCGACCGCTTGAAAAAGGAAAACGGGAATCCACACGATGAGGTGCGGGTAATATTGCGGTTTGTTTGCGAGCGCTTGTCCGAGGATAATGAAGCTATAATAAATCAAAATCAAAACCAGCGCCATCGCGATGCCGGAGGTGGTCTCGCGCCGATGCGCGCGGATGCCCAGCGGGATGCTCACCAGCGTGAAGCCGATGGCGGCGAAGGAAAATGAAATCTGCCGGTGTAGCTGCACCTTGAGCGGCGTGCGATCCAGCTCGAGGCGGTCGCCCGGATGCAGCGCGCCCTCGGTGATTTCGGCCACGAGATGGGCGGAGGTTTTTTCGCCGGTGATGCGCGCGCGGCCGACGGGGTTGCCATGGCGTGTCACGCGGTATTCGGTGTCCGGCGCGGGCGCATCGATAGTGGCGTAATGGACGAGTGCCACCGAGCCGTTTTGGTCCACGTTGGTGATCTCGCCGTGGCGATCCATTTCGCGGCGCAGTTGGCTGAAGGTGAGGTAGCTGAGCTTGGGCTTGAAAATTTGCTTCTCCATATCCGCCAGCGCGATGGGCAGCACGATTTCTCCGCCGGCCATCGGCATCCACTCGGGCGAATTTGGAAAGAGATTCGGTTCCTCCTCCGGCTCGGGCGCGGCATTGGTGATGGCCGTGTTGTTGGTGGTTGACGGATTGTTTGTAGTTGGTGGCTCCTCGCTTTTGCCCTCACCGCCAAACACGGTTT
>DQLO01000121.1 GCA_015660155.1 Verrucomicrobiota bacterium | reverse complement strand
GGTCGGTCCATTCAACGCTCTCCGGCAAATACTCGCGGCAGGCGCGGACCATCGCGGCGGCTTTTTTGGCGTAGCGTTTGCGGAGGGATTGGACGTGGGTTTCGTACGCGCCGGTGCTGAGCGCGCGCGAGATGAGTTGCTGCAAAAAGTTCGTTGTCCCGAAATCGTGATTGCCCTTCACGCGCAAGGCCGCCGTGAGCAATGGCGCGGGCAACAGTCCGTAGCCGACTCGCACGCCGGTGGCGTAGGGTTTGCTGTAGGTGCTGGTGTAAATCACTCGGTCGCCGGCGGGATTCATTGTGAGTGCGCTGGGGATGTCGTCACCGGCAAAACGCAGCTCGCGGTAGGCGGCGTCTTCCAGCAAATAAATTGGATGACCGGCGAATTTTTCGTAACGGCGCAGCAGCTTGAGCGCGGCGGCTTTTTTGGCGGCTGCGGTGGTGGTGCCGGTGGGGTTGCAGTGATAGGTGACGAGATAGAGCGCCTTGAGGCGGGGCAGTTCGCCGGATTTTTTCAGCGTCTCCAGCGTGGCCTCGAGGTGCGCGAGGTCGATGCCGTCAGCCTCCATCCGAATGCCCCGCCCGCGAATGCCGTGGCTTTGCATAATGCCGAGGTACACAAAATACGAGGGATCCTCGACCAGCACGATGTCGCCCTCGTCAAAAAGAATTTCCGTGAGGATATAAAGAAACTGCTGCGAGCCGTGGGTGATCATCATACGGCTCGGCGAGTACGCCTTGGCCTTTGGCGATTTGCCATCCAACTGCGCGAGGCGCTGCGCCGTGAGCGCGCGCAGCGTTTCATCGCCGGCGGTGGTGCCGTACTGCAGCGGAGGTTGGCCGGTTTTCCCCGTGCGCAGCATATCCGCCATAATATCGCGCGTGATCTCGACCGGCAGCGAAGGATTATCCGTAAACCCCGCCGCCAACGAGATGAGCCCCGGCCGCACCAAAGCCTCCCGCATCAGCCAAGTAATCGCCGGCTCCGCAGTACGACGGCCTAGTTGTGATAACGCGCTCCCTTTCATTCGAGCGGCGAGGATGGGGGAAAGGAAAAGTTTGAGCGAGGGAAATCCAAGACATCCTCGACGCCTTCGCTGTGTCGGCGTAGGTTGGGCGCGTGCCTGTTTTGCCTTTGACGATTGCTGGTCGTGAATTTTCCTCGCGCTTGATTTTGGGGACGGGGAAGTTTGCGTCGCCGGAATTGATGCGGGCGGCGTTGGAGGCGAGCGGGGCTGAGATGGTAACGGTCGCTCTGCGGCGGGCGGACTTGAGCGGCGAGAAGGATCCCTTCGCCAATATTCTGGAATTCATTGACCCCGAAAAATTTCTGCTGTTGCCCAATACCAGCGGCGCGATGAATGCGGATGAGGCGGTGCGATTGGCGCGGTTGGCGGCGGCGGCGGGTTTGCCGAAGTGGGTGAAGCTGGAAATTCATCCGGACCCGCGCTACTTGCTGCCCGACCCCGTGGAGACGCTGGCGGCGGCGGAGCAGCTTGTGCGCGAAGGGTTCACCGTGTTGCCTTATATAAACGCCGATCCTGTCATCGCCAAGCGTTTGCAGGAAGTGGGCTGCGCGACGGTGATGCCGCTCGGCGCGCCCATTGGCAGCAATGGCGGCGTGCAAACGCGCGACCAAATCCGCATCATCCTGGATCAAGCCACCGTGCCGGTCATCGTCGACGCCGGCCTCGGTGCGCCCAGCCACGCAGCGGAGGCGATGGAACTGGGCGCGGATGCCGTGCTGGTGAACACCGCCATCGCCGTGAACGATGACCCCTGCCGCATGGCCCAAGCGTTTGCCAAAGCGGTGGAAGCTGGCCGCGCCGCCTTTGAAATCGGCCTTGGCGAAGCCAGCGAATCGGCGAATGCCACGAGCCCGTTGACGGGGTTTTTGAATGAGGAGTTAGAAGTCAGAAGTCAGGAGACAGAATGAGGCGGTTGAAACTGGCTGCAAAAAGGTATTGCCAATCTGCGCCGTCGGTATTACTTTGAACCCATGAAAACGATGTCGCTAAAAATGCCTTCACCGATGATGGCAAAGCTCGAGGCAGCGGCAATCAAGCGTGGCCAGAGCAAATCCGCAGTGGTGCGGGATTGCCTCGAGAATGAATTGAATGGCGAGGGGAAATTGAAAGGACCTTCCTGCGCGGATTTGATGGGGGACTTGATCGGCTCGGTGGAGGGCCCGGGAGATTTGTCTACCAATCCGAAGTATTTGAGAGAGGCAATCTTGGAGGACGCAGCGCGTGAAAGAAAGAATCGTCGTTGACGCCGGCCCGTTGGTGGCACTGCTGGATTCGCGGGATCAACACCACGCCCGCGTACGCGAAATAATGCACACATTGCCGGCCCCGATGTACACGGTGGAGGCGGTGCTTTCGGAAACTGCCTTTCGCTTGGCGCACGGAGGAGTGGATCCGGCAAGAGTGCTCGATTTGATTTTGGCCAAGGCATTGAAAATTGATTTCCAGGCAGCGAAAGAATCCGCAATCCTTGCCGCGATGATGCGGCGATACAAAAATGTTCCGATGAGCTTTGCCGACGCGTGCTTGGTGCGGCTGACTGAGTTGCATGCGCAAAGTGTGGTGTTGACCTTGGACTCAGATTTTACCATTTATCGGCGGAACGGGCGGCAAGTGGTGCCGACGTTAATGCCTCAATCAAAATGAGTTTAACTGTTAAACGCGTAAAGAATTTGCTGCAGGCGGCGACGGAGCGTCGCGTGCTGGTGGTGGGCGATGTGATGCTGGACCAGTTTCTGTGGGGGCGCGTGAAGCGCATCTCGCCGGAAGCGCCGGTGCCGGTGGTGGAATTTCAAAGCGAAACGTTTATGCCCGGCGGCGCGGCCAATGTGGCGCGCAACCTCACGGCGCTCGGGGCCGGCGTGGGTTTGTATGGGTTGGTGGGCGAGGATGACGGCGCTTCGATGCTCAGGCGATTGCTGGAGGAGGATCGCGTGGATGGCGCCGGCTTGATTTCCTCGGCCACGCGGATGACGACACGCAAGACTCGTGTGATCGCGCATCAACAACAAATGCTGCGCGTGGATCGCGAGACGAATGATCCTGCGTCACTTGAAGTGACCCGGCAAATGCTCGATGCCATCGAGGCCGAGCTGGACTCCACGCATGCGGTGATCGTTTGCGATTACAGCAAGGGCGCGGTCACGCAGGAGTTGCTTGATGGATTGCGCGCGCTGTGCAAGCCGCGTGACATTCGGTTGAGCTTCGATCCCAAGCCCGCGCATCAGCTTGATCTCGCCGGGATGTCGCTCATCACGCCCAATCGTGGCGAACTTTTCGCGCTCGCTGGTTTGCCTGATGAATCCACCGAGGCCAGCCTCAACGCCGCCGTCACCGCTGTGCAGGAAAAATTCGAGCCCGCCATAATGCTCGTCACCCTCAGCGAGCAAGGAATGTTGCTTTGCCCGCGCGGCGAAAAACCCACGCTCATCCCCACCGTGGCGCAGGAGATTTACGACGTTTCCGGCGCGGGCGACACGGTCATCGCCAGCTTCACACTCGCCATCGCCGCCGGCGCATCGCCCGACGAGGCGGCGGTTTTTTCCAATCACGCCGCTGGAGTGGTCGTCGGCAAGATGGGCACGGCGGTCGTCACGCCGAGGGAATTGAGCGGGAGCTTTTATGTTTAACCCACGCGCCATCGGCTGATGAAGCGCGCCGTTTTTCTCGACCGCGACGGCACGCTCAATATTGAGCGGCATTACCTTCACGACCCCGACGAGCTGGAAATCATCCCCGGCACTGGCTCCGCGCTGTGGCGGTTGATGGACGCCGGCTTCGCGCTTTTCGTTGTCACCAACCAATCTGGCATCGGTCGCGGTTATTACACCGAAGCGGATATGCACGCGGTGAACGACAAAATGGTTGCGGAGCTGAAAGCCGATGGCGTGCGGTTTGAGAAAATTTATTTCGCCCCCGAATCGCCCGAGGACGAAAGCCCCGGCCGCAAGCCCAGCCCGAAATTTCTGCAGGACGCCGCCACCGAATTCGGCATCGACCTCGCCCAAAGTTACATGGTCGGCGACAAAATCGCCGACCTCCAATGCGGCTGGAATGCCGGCGTCAAAAAGAGCATCCTCGTCCGCACCGGCTACGGCGCGGAACTGGAAAAATCCGACCCCACCACCGTGGCCCCCGCCGCCATCGTGGACGACATCGGCGCTGCGGCCGAATGGATTTTGAACGACCAATGAAAACCATCGGCATCATTCCCGCGCGGTACGCTTCCACGCGGTTTCCGGGCAAGCCGCTGCATTCGATTGCGGGCAAGCCGCTGATACAGCACGTGGTGGAGCGTTGCCGCGAGGCGTCGTCGCTGGCGGATGTGATTGTGGCCACGGACGATGAACGCATCGCGAAGGTGGCGGCCGAATTTTGCACGGTGGAAATGACGCGCACCGATCACACCACCGGCACCGATCGCATCGCGGAGGTGGCCGAGCGGCTGGAATGCGACGCGGTCGTCAACGTGCAAGGCGACGAACCGCTCATCGCGCCGGCGGTAATTGACGCCGTGGCAAGCGCGCTGAACGCCGCCGAGATGACCACCGCCGCCACGGTTGTGAACAACATTTCCGAGTTGGCGGACCCCAACGCGGTGAAAGTCGTTGTCAGCACCACCGGCCACGCACTATATTTCTCGCGCCGGACGATTCCGTTCCTGCGCGATTTGTCCGAGGAAAGCCCCAGCCAGCAGTTGTCGGCTTTTCCGTTTTTGAAACACTTGGGCATTTACGGGTACCGGCGCGAAACGCTCCAGCGCCTTGTGGGCTTTGCGCCTTCGCCGTTGGAACAAGCCGAGCGATTGGAGCAACTGCGCGCGCTGGAAAACGGCATTGCCATCGCCGTGTGCAAGGTGGATTATGACGCCATCGGCGTGGACGTGCCGGAAGACGTGCAGCAAGTCGAAGCCTTATTGGCAAAATTAAACGAATGAAATTTATTTTTTTGACGGGTGGCGTGGTGAGTTCCTTGGGCAAGGGCCTCACGGCCGCGTCGCTCGGCACGCTGCTTGAGAGCCGCGGCCTCAAAGTGGCGCTGCAGAAGTTTGACCCCTATCTCAACGTCGACCCCGGCACGATGAGCCCTTTCCAGCACGGCGAGGTTTATGTGCTGGACGACGGCGCGGAAACCGACCTCGACCTCGGCCATTACGAGCGGTTTACCAATTCCGAACTCACGCAATTTAATAATCTCACCAGCGGGCGCGTGTACCAAACGGTTATAGAAAAGGAACGGCGCGGCGATTATCTCGGCAAGACTGTGCAGGTGATTCCGCACGTGACCGATGAGATCAAAAAACGCGTGCACGCCGTGGCCGAAAAAAGCGGCGCGGACGTCATCATCACCGAAATCGGCGGCACCACCGGCGACATCGAAGGCTTGCCGTTCCTCGAAGCCATCCGCGAATTCGCGCTGGAGAATGGCCGCGGCAACACAATTTTTGTGCACGTCACTTACGTGCCCTTCATCAAGGCGGCCGGCGAGTTGAAGACTAAGCCGACGCAGCAATCGGTCGCCAAGCTGCGCGAGATTGGCATCTTGCCGGACATCCTCGTGTGTCGCACCGAGAAGCCGCTCAACGACGAACT
>DQLO01000016.1 GCA_015660155.1 Verrucomicrobiota bacterium | reverse complement strand
TCCCGCCGCCGTGGGCCATGATGCCCTCAGTGCCGCGCTGGCGCGCAAAGCGGATTATTTGTTCATCGACACCGCCGGTCGGCTGCACACCAAAAGCAATCTCATGCAGGAGCTGGAAAAACTGCACCGCGTGATTGGCCGCCAAGCTGAGGGCGCGCCGCATGAAGTACTGCTCGTGCTTGATGCCTCCACGGGAATGAACGCTCTGACGCAAGCGCGTGAGTTTAACAAAACCGTTCCGCTCACCGGCCTCGTCATCACCAAACTCGATGGCACCAGCAAAGGCGGCATGGTGGTGGCCATTCATCAGGAACTGGATTTGCCTATAAAATTCATCGGCCTCGGCGAACAACCCGATGATTTGCAACCCTTCGACGCCGCGCAGTTTGCCGAAGCGCTCTTTGCGGAGTAAACTTCCGCTGTGCAAAAACCCGATGAAATCCGTATGCGCGAGGCGCTTGTCTTGGCGCGCAAGGGTTATGGCCGCACCTCGCCCAATCCGATGGTCGGCGCATTGTTGGTGAAAGGCAGCGTGGTGATCGCCCAAGGCTGGCATCGCCGCGCGGGTGGGCCGCACGCGGAAATCATCGCGCTCAACCAAGCACGGCGCCGCGACTACAATGTGAAGGGCTCGACGCTCTACGTCACGCTCGAGCCCTGCACCACCACCGGCAAAACGCTGCCCTGCACCGAAGCCATCATCGCGGCCGGCATCGCACGCGTGGTGGTGGCGGCCAAGGATCCCAATCCCACCCATGCTGGACGCGCCTTTCGCGTGTTGCGGCGCGCGGGAATTGAAGTGGTAAAAAACATTTTGGCCGATGACGCGGCGGAATTGAACGCCGCGTTCAATCATTGGATTGTAAAAGGCACTCCGATGGTGACCGTGAAGGCGGCAATGACGTTGGATGGAAAGATTGCCACGGAGCACGGTGAGTCCAAATGGATCACCAGCGAAGCCGCGCGGCGCGAGGCGATGCATTTGCGCAAAGGCGCGGATGCGGTTCTTGTCGGCATCGAGACCGTGCTCGCCGATGACCCCAGTCTCACGGTGCGCGGTGCGAAAAATTCATTGCGCCGAATTATTTTGGATTCAAAAGCCCGCACGCCGGTGACTGCTAATGTGGTGTCGGATGAACACGCCGCGCTCACCACGGTGGTGGTTGCAAAAGGCGCGCCCGTGCGGCGGGTGGCGGCATTGCGCAAACGGGTGAATGTTCTCGAAGCGCCCGCGCGCAAAGGGCGCGTGGATTTGCGTTGGTTGCTCAAGCGCTTGGGGCGAGAGGAGGTCACGCATTTGCTGGTGGAAGGCGGCGGCGAAGTGAGCGCCTCTTTCTTTGAAAACAAACTCGCACACCGCGTGGCGTTTTTTTATGCGCCCAAAGTGTTGGGCGGAAAACACGCGCGACCTGCCGTGGGCGGCAAAGGCGCGGCGGATTTGAAACAAGCTCCCAAGCTTACGAACGTGCAATGGCGGCGGCTCGGGCCGGATTTGTTGTTGACGGCGCGAGTGGTGGGCGATTGAGTGCGGCGCGATGTTTACGGGCATTATCGAAGAGACCAGCACGGTGGAATCCATCCATCCGGGCGACAAATCCATCCGCCTCACGCTGACGCTCCGCAAAACCGGCGGCGGGCTCAAGGTGGGCGACAGCCTCGCGGTCAACGGCTGCTGCCTCACCGTGGCCGAGCTCACCACCAAAGGCCGCGCCAAGACGGCGCAGTTTGATTTGCTCAACGAAACGTGGAACCTCACCAACCTCCAACATTGCCGCGCGGGATCGCAGGTGAATCTCGAGCGCAGCCTCGAAGCGGGTGGACGCCTCGGCGGCCATTTTGTCACCGGCCACATTGACGGGATGGGGAAAATTACCACGTGGGAAAAAGTAGGCGACGATCAGCAACTCCAAATTGCCGCGCCCGAAGACGTGATGCGTTATGTGATCCACAAAGGCTCCATCGCCGTGGACGGCATCAGCCTCACCGTGGCCGCGGTGGAAAAGGAGAACTTCACGATTTGGATTATCCCGCACACGTTTGAGTCTACCGCGTTAAGCGAACGCGCCGTGGGCGACGCAGTGAATCTCGAAGCCGATATGCTCGGCAAATACGTTGAGCGATTTACGGCGCGTTAAGCGGGCGCGGCGGTGCTTTTGCGGATGACTAATTCGGCGGCTAATCTTTTTGTGCCCACGGATTCTCCGGCGAGGAGGGCGCTCATGGATTCCATCGCGGAAATACCTCGGCGGTATTTGGGTTGGCTTATTGTGGTGAGGGGCACTCGGAAATGTTCGGCGGTGAGGGTGTTGCCAAAGCCGACTACGGAAATCTCTTCAGGAATTTTTACGCCTTGATCGAGTAACGTGGTGGCGGCTCCGATGGCGACGAGGTCATTGGCGGCGAGGATGGCGGTCGCGCCGGGGCGTTCATCGATCAATTGCAGCGCGGCGGCTTTGCCTTCCTCGATGGTGGAGCCGGAATGGAAGATGAGTTTTTCGTCCACCTCAATTTGCTGCTCCATCAGCGCGCGCCGATAGCCCTCGAAGCGTTCCTGTGCCCACGGCGCAAATGTGGGCCCGGCAAAACACGCGATGCGTTTGTGGCCCAGCTCGAGCAAATGTTGGGTGGCGGCTTCAGTGGCGGCAAGGTCGTCCGTTTCCACATTCGGAAAGTCACTGCAAAATAACGCGCGATGCCCGAGGATGACGGTGGGCATTTTGTGTTTTTTTAGCTCATCATAAATCACCGCGCTGGGGTCGGGCCGATAAACGGGGCGGATGAAGAGGCCGTCGACTTGCCGCGCGAGCAGGCGTCGGATGCACGCCGCTTCGCGCGCGGGATTATTCAGCGTTTGCGCGAGAATAATTTCGTAGCCCATCTCGTGCGCCTGTTCCTCGATGGCCATAAAGGTGCGCGTGTAAACGGGATTGGTGAGCGAGGAAATGAGAAGCCCGAACTGATGCGTCTTGCGCGTGCGCAATCCGCGCGCGGAGTGGTTGGGCATATAGCCGACCTCGGCGGCGAGCGTTTTAATGCGCGCTTTGGTTTTGGCAGAAATATCCGGCTCGTCGCGCAGTGCCTTGGAGACGGTCATCACCGACACGCCCGCGGTGGCAGCGATGTCCTTGAGTCGCACCATCAGGCGTGGGAGCCGGTCCAGTTGAGTTTGTGGCGCAGCGTCTCGAAAAACGAATGGCCTTCGAGCCGCACCAACCGCGCCTTTTGGCGACTGCGCCGAATGCGGATGCGATCGCCCGTGGAGAGTTCCGTTTGCATTTGGCCATCGGCGGAAAGATAAGTCTCGGCGCGATGTTTCAAAATAGTGACTTCGATCGTGGATTTGAAGCTCACGATGAGCGGTCGATTGGAAAGCGCCTGCGGGCAAATGGGATTTAGCGTGAGCACCTCCGCGCGCGGGGTGACCACCGCGCCACCGGCGGCCAGCGAATACGCCGTGGAACCGGCGGGCGTGGCGACGATGAGGCCGTCGCAGCGATATTGCGTGAGCGCCTCGCCGTCCATTGCCACTTCCAATTCCACGAGGCGCGGGTTGGCGCCGCGGCTGATGAGGATGTCGTTCAACGCCAGCGCCTTGTAATTTTTGCCGGCGTGTTTGCCGGTGGCCTCGATGAGCGGCAGCGGATCCACGATGTATTTGCCGTGCCACAATTTTTCGAGGCCTTCCTCCAGAGTTTCCTCCGAGGCGGAGGTGAGAAAGCCGAGGCGTCCGGAGTTGACGCCGAGGATGGGGGTATTGCTGCCGGCGGTTTTGCGCGCCACGTGCAGCACGGTGCCGTCGCCGCCCACCACCACCATGAGGTCGCACAGGCGGGCCACCTCGACGAGATTGGGCAGTGTGATGCCGTCCACGCCGGTGGCGTTTACGGTGGTTTGATCCACCATCAGCTTGCGACCGGCGCCGGTGATGAGGTCGGCAACTGCGCGCACCATGTCCGTTTCGGTGGTGTGATTCGGGTTGGCGATGAGGCCAACGGTCTTGATGGGTTTATTTTTTTTCAATCCAAGCCAGAAATTCTTTGTTGCCTTTGGGGCCGATGAGGGGCGATTCCACATCGCCGCGCCACACCAATCCGCCGTGTTCTTCTACAAATGCCCGCAGCTCGTTCACCACGCGCGCGTGGATGGCGGGGTCTTTGATGACGCCCGCGCCTTTGTCCACTTCGATTTTGGCGGCTTCAAACTGCGGCTTAATCAGCGCAATCAGTGTACCGCCTCCACGCAATAAAGCAACGGCGGCGGGGATGATTTTGCGCAGAGAAATAAACGAGCAATCGATGGTGACCACATCCGCGCGCTCGAAATTTTTTGGCAACGCGCCGCGCTCGAGATAGCGTGCGTTGGTTTTTTCCATCACGATCACGCGATGATCGCGCCGTAAATGCCACGCGAGTTGGCCCTTGCCCACGTCCACCGCGTACACGCGCTTGGCACCGGCTTGCAACAGGCAATCGGTAAAGCCGCCCGTGGACGCGCCGAGATCCACCGCGATGGCGTCTTTCACCTCAATCGGAAATTCCTCCAACGCCTTCTCCAGCTTGAAGCCGCCGCGGCTCACATATTTCTCCGGCTCCTGAATTTCCAGCCGATCCTCCGGCAGCACGGAATCGCTGGGCTTGCGCGCCAACTGATCGTTGATACGGACTTTGCCAGCCATGATGAGGCGCTTGGCTTTTTCACGACTCTCGGTTTGGCCATTGTCAAACAAGGCCTGGTCGAGACGTTTACGGGTTGATGCTGCAGGTGACATAGGGTCAGGATGTGGCGGCGTTTGTAAAACAACGCGCCGCCCACCGCAAGCCATGAACGAACTGGAGCAACGAATCCACGCTGAAATCGCCGAGAAAGGCGGCATTCCATTCAGTCGTTTTATGGAGATGGCCCTCTACGAGCCGGGTTTGGGGTATTACGAAACCCACCGCGACGTGGGCCGCAGCGGTGATTTTTACACCAGCGTGAGTGTGGGGAGTGTGTTCGGTGAATTGCTTGGCTTTCAATTTGCCGAATGGTTGGAACCCATTGCGGGCGAGGTGCAACTCATCGAGGCCGGCGCGCATGAGGGGCAATTGGCCCGTGATGTGTTGAACTATCTTCGCGAATGGCGTCCGGAAATTTACGAGCGCACCATGCTGGTTTTGATGGAACCCTCCGGACTGCATCGCGAATGGCAAGTGGAAACGCTTGATTCCCACAAAGCGAAATTTTCGTGGACGGAGAGATTTCCTGAATCGTTTCGAGGCGTGTTTTACTGCAACGAGTTGCTCGATGCTTTCCCTGCACGGAAACTTGAGTGGGCCGCCGAAGCACAAAACTGGTTTGAATGCGGAGTCGGTGAGAGTGACGGCCAATTCGAATGGCGGCGAATGGAAGCTGTGAAGGACACGTGGAATGTTGGCGCTCATTTACCTGATGGCAGCGGAATGATTCACGTTCCCACCATCGCGCCTTTTTGGAATGATGCGTGCAGTTCCTTACGGGATGGCCGTGCAGTGGCGATAGATTATTTTTTGGAAGCGGAGGAATTTTTTGTTCCGCCGCGCCCGCACGGAACTTTGCGGGCCTTTCATCAACACAAATTGAGCGAAGACTTACTGGCCAACGTGGGTGAACAAGACCTTACCGCTTCGGTGAATCTTGCGGAACTGGATTTTGCCGCCAAGGCAGCTGGTGTTCAGGGCCGGGCTGTTTCAACCCAAGCCCAATGGCTCGTCCGCATCTTCGAGCAAACGTTGCAAAGACCCGATGTGTTTCCTGAATGGACTCCCCAACGCACGCGACAATTCCAAACGCTCGTGCATCCTGAACATCTCGGGCGCAGCTTCAAGGTGTTAGAATGTTGGCGGTCTTAAAGCCCCTTCACCTCCCATCCTTTGCGGTATTCTTTACGCACAAAGGTGGTGGCTTTTTCGTGGTTGGTGAAGGTCAGTTTTTTTGCGTCCCACTTGAGGGTTTGCTTCGGGAAACGGGTGGCGATGCCGCCGAGTAGCACGGCCTCGGTTAACGGACCGGCGTAGCCGAAGTGAGCCGAGGTTTTGCCTTCACCGCGGGCGGCGTTGACGAACGATGCCCAGTGGTTCACGCCCTCAATCGCGGGGCGCTTGAAGTCTGCGTATTTTTCCTTGGGCAACAAAATGGCTTTGCCGATGTGCGGGATGATCATGTGGCCTTTCGTGCCGAAGAGCACAGAGCCTTGGCCGGGAAGTTTGTGGCCGATGCGTTTTTGCACCTCGGCGGACAGGCGTTGATTGCCGTCGTACCACGTCACGTTCACGGTTTTGCCGGCGGTATATTTTGTGCCGGGAAAAACATAATGGATCTTGGCGTTGACGTTCCAGCTGTGGGCGCCGGGCACGGGAGCCGCGCCTTCGCTGCGCACGCTGAGCGGGGCGGTGAGGCCAACGGCACCGTACATTGGATCGTAAATGTGGCAGCCCATATCGCCAAAGGTGCCGGTGCCATAGTCGAGCCGCTTGCGCCATTGGCCGGGGTGATAGTAGCCTTTGATAAAATCGGGCTTTGGCGCGACACCGCACCACGCATCCCAATTGAAACCCGCGGGCAGGGCGTCCTTGCGGTCGGGGCGCGGATTAGTATCCCCCCATTTTTTACTGCTCCAAGTGTGCACCTCGGTGACTTTACCGATCGCGCCTTGGTGCACCATCTCAACTGCCTCGCGATACGCCTGATGGGAGTGGATTTGAATTCCCATTTGCGTGACGAGCTTGTTCTCGGCGGCGTACTCGGCCAGCCGGCGGCTTTCGTAAACATCGTGCGTCAGCGGTTTCTGTCCATAGACGTGTTTGCCCAGTTGCATTGCGCTCATCCCAATCGGCGCGTGCATATGATCGGGCGTGGACACATTGGCGGTGTCAAAATTCTTCGCCTCTTTGTCCAGCAACTCGCGCCAGTCCGAATAGATTTTGGCCTTGGGAAACGCCTTGGCAAATCGAGTGGCGCGCGCGGGATCAATTTCCGCTGCGGCAATCATCTCCACATTGCTCACTTTAGAAATGGCGTTGAGGTCGGCAAACGCCATTCCATTCGCGCCAAAGCTGACGTGGCGCACAGCACTGTTCGGCGATTTGGCCCACGAACGTGTTGCCACAAACGGAAAGGCCAGCGCGGCTGTGGCTGTTGCATTGAGAAATTG